>JASFSD010000246.1:0-4942 GCA_050114575.1 Gammaproteobacteria bacterium
CCGGAATGCCGAGGCAATAGGCGCCCGCGAGGCTGACCTGGGCGGCGTGCAGATTGCCCCACCGCCATGCTTTCGGTGCTGCGAAGCGGTACGTCGTGACGGCGACGATGATGAGCCCGATGAAGGCGAGCTGGCCGATTTCGACGCCGACGTTGAAGAACAGCAACCCGGCAGCGACCTCGTTGCGCGGCAGGCCGACTTCGCCGAGCGCGCTGGCGAAGCCGAAGCCGTGCAGGAGCCCGAAGACGAACGAGAGCACGACCGGGAAGCGCCGGCTGAAGCTCGCCGCGTCGCCGCGCGCGATTTCCGATGCCAGGAACACGATCGACAGCGCAATCATTGCCTCGACCGGGGTGACGGCCACACTCACGAGGCCGAGTGAGGCCAGCGACAGGGTGATCGAGTGCGCAACGGTGAAGCCCGTGATCGCCCAGAAGATTCTGCGGGGCAGGCGAGCGAGCAGCAACAGACCCGCGACGAACAGGAGATGGTCGGGGCCGGCCCAGATATGGCCGAAGCCGAGCCTGAGGTAGTCGAACGCGACAGAGGCCAGTGTCGGTTCGGCCGGCGCAACCCATTCGAGCTCGTCGGGCGGCAATACCGCGGACAGCAGGTACCCGTCCATCGTCTGCAGCCGCACGAGTGTCGTGATCGACGGGTTGTAGAACGGATAGTCGATGCGGATGCGGCGCGTCGCCAGACCGCCGGGGCAGTTGACGAGCGCGATGCCGTTCTGTCCCGGTCCCGGCTCCGAACCGCTGACGAGCTCGCATTGCTCGGGCCACTGGACCCGGGGAAAATTGGCGGCTTCGATAGTCGGCGGAATTCTGACGACCACACGATAAACGCCGGTTGTCTGCTCGATCATGGTAATCGACAACGGCCTCGCGTCGTGCGCCGAGCCGATCAGCGGCCAGAGCGAGCCGGCGAGCCAGGCCAGACGCCGCAGCCAGTGCCCGCCGGGCAGCCTCACTCGGCCTGCTCCGAGCGGATCGCGCCGACCCGCACCTCGTAACGGTCGCGAATCTGGCTCATCAGGGTCTCCATGGCTTCGACCGAGCGCTGCTCGGCCAGATCGCGCTCGACGTCGGCCACGACGTCATCGAGGTCGGGATAGGCGCGCTGCCGGCTCTCGGTCAGGAGCACGAGATGCTGTCCGTAAGCCGAAGCAATCGGACCCTGCCACTCGTCAGCCGATGGCGTGAGCGATGCGAGCGCGTCGACGAATTCGTAACCGAAATGGCCGGCGACGTACTCGAGCGTCCGCTCGACGTAGTTGCGCAGAAACGGGAAACCGTCGCCGTACTGGGGCGCATCGTTGAATTGCGCTCCGGTTTCGTTGAGCTCGCGCAGGCTGGCCTCTGCCGCCGCCAGCGCGCCGTCGGAACCGAGCTTGCTGGCATCGAAAAAGACGTGGGTGAAGGTCACCCAGGGCTGAATGGCGTAGGCGTCGATGTTCGCGGCGAAATAGGCTTCGAGCGCGGCGCGATCGGTCGAGGTGTCCTGCGCCGTGAGGTCGCCGAGCAGGAAGGTCATCTTCTGCACCATGCGCTGGCGGATGATGTTGTCGCTCTGCTCGAGACCGAGCTCCTCGGCTTCCCGATACAGAATCTCTTCGTCGACGTAGGCGTCGATGACTTCCTCGAGCTCGGCATCGGTCATGGCGTCGAGTGCCGCGCCGAAAGTGTCGGGGTCGAATGCATTGGCGCGGTACTGCAGGAAGGTCAGGAGCGCCCGGCGGTCGACCACCACGGCATCGCCGTCCCCGGAAGCGTCGTCACCCCCGAGCAGGTCGAACGCCGTGAACAGCACGAGTCCCGCGACGACGAAGTGCAGCAGGGGTTCACGCAGCAGCGACATCGCGCGGGGCCCTTGGGAAAGGCGATAATGTGAATGTGGTTACGCGCATCCGGCAAATGGTAGCAAAGCGGCGCCGGGTCGCTCCTGGCGCCGTCGCCATCGGGTGCCTGCTTCTGATCGGTGCTGTCGCAATCGCGGGTTGCAGCCCCGAGCCGCCGCCGGTGACCCAGGCCGGCCTCGATGTCCCCGTCGCTGCGAGCTACGTCGGCGGTCAGGTCTGCGCCGGTTGCCACGAGGGCGAGTCGGTCCGGTGGCAGGGCTCGCACCACGACCTGGCCATGCAGGCTGCGACCGACGAGACCGTGCTCGGCGATTTCGATGAGACGGCATTTGCTCAGGGCGATGTCACGACGCGGTTCTTTCGCCGCAATGAGGCGTTTTTCGTCAGCACCGACGGGCCGGACGGGGAACCGGGGGAGTTTGCCGTCAGCTTCGTTTTCGGCGTCGAGCCGCTGCAGCAGTATCTGATCGAGCTCGATGACGGCAAGATCCAGGCGCTCGGCGTCGCCTGGGACTCGCGGCCCCGGGAGGAGGGCGGCCAGCGCTGGTTCGATCTTTATCCCGACGAAGACATCGACTATCGCGATCCTTTGCACTGGACGGGCGTGTTTCAGCGCTGGAACACGATGTGTGCGGACTGCCATTCGACGAATCTCGAGAAGCGCTACGATGCTGCCACTGATCGCTTCGCCACGCGCTCCAGCCGTATCGACGTCGATTGCGAGGCCTGTCATGGACCGGGTTCGGTACACGCGGCCAACCCGACGGCCGCGCCGCGAGCCCTGCCCGCGCGGGCGCACAGCTGGGTGTTCACCGAGGGTGCCACGATTGCTTCCCGCGTGCCGCCGGCTCAGGATTCCGACGAGATCGAGGTTTGCGCCCAGTGTCATTCGCTCAGAGCTCAGCTGACCGATGACCACGATCCCGGCAAGCCATTCCTCGACGCCTATCGGCCGTCGCTGCTCGAAGCACCCGTTTATCACGCCGACGGCCAGATTCTCGGCGAAGTCTACGTCTACGGCTCGTTTCTGCAGAGCGCAATGGCTGCCGCGGGCGTCACCTGCAGCGATTGCCACGAGCCGCACAGCGCGCAGCTCCGGGCCGATGGCAACGCGCTTTGCGCGCAGTGCCATCTCGCGACGGCCTACGATCGGCGCGAGCACCATCGGCACGAACCCGAGAGCGCCGGCGCGCAGTGCGTTTCATGTCACATGCGTGCCGAGACCTTCATGGTTGTCGATCCACGGCGCGACCACAGTTTTCGCATCCCCCGGCCCGATTTGTCCCCCGGGCTCGGAACACCCAATGCCTGTGCCGACTGTCATGCCGAGAGGGGCGATGCGTGGGCGCAGGCGCGGATCGAGGAATGGTATCCGGAAGGCCGTTGGACCGGCCCGCACTACGGTCAGGCGCTCCATGCCGGCCGGGTCTGGGCTGCCGACGCACGTGACCGGCTGGCGTCCCTGGTTGCCGATGCGGGCCAGCCTGCGATCGCGCGCGCGACGGCGCTGGGTCTCCTGGCCAGGCAGCTGGCGCCCGCCGATTATGAGTTGATCGGCGAGAGCCTCGAGGACGAGTCGGCCATCGTTCGAATGGCCGCAATCGATGCGACGGCCGCCCTGGCGCCGGCCATGCGCTCCGACCTGGCGCAGCGATTCCTGTCGGACGACCGGCTCGCGTTGCGCATCGCGGCGGCGAGGGCCCTGCTGCCGGCACGCAGCGAGCTCAGCGCCAGGCGCCAGGACGATCTCGATGCCGCCATCGCCGAATATCTTTCGGTGCAGGCGTTCAACAGCGATCGCGCTCAGGGCGCGTTGAACACAGCGGCCGTGCTGGCGGATCAGGGACGCCTCGCGGAGGCCGAGCAGGTCCTGCTCGATGCAATCGAGAGGTATCCGGCGGAAACCGCCCTGCACATCAATCTTGCCGAAGTCTATCGAGGCCAGTCGCGCGCGGCCGAGGCCGAAGCCACTCTTCGCGATGCGCTCGAAGCCGGTCCCGACAATCCGGCGATCCGGCTCGCGCTCGGGTTCGCGCTCGTTCGCGCAGGCCGCGCCGACGAGGCGCTCGGGCACTTCGAGGCCGCCGCTGCCGCGGCCGGCGACGATCCCTATTACGGGTATGTGCTGGCGATTGCCCTCAACGATGCCGGTGAGACGGAACGCTCTATCGACCGGATGCGTGCCCTGCTCGAGCGCTTTCCGGGCCATGCCGACACGCTCTTCGCGCTCGCGACCGTCCTGCGCGACGCCGGTTCCGTGCAGGAGGCCTACGACTACGCCGTACGGCTCGATGCGGTCGAGCCGGGCGCGAGCCGAGCCGCATCACTCCTGAGAGAGCTCGAGCAACGGCTATAATCCCCGCCACTGAACGGAAGCGAGCCTCGAGCGCCAGGGAAGGGGAAAAGATTGACGACCAAGATCATTTACACCGAGACCGACGAGGCGCCGGCGCTGGCGACGTACTCACTGCTGCCGATCGTCCGGGCCTTTACCGCGCCAGGCGGCGTTTCCGTCGAGACCCGCGACATCTCGCTCGCAGGCCGCATCATCGCTCAGTTTCCCGAGCGCCTGACGCCTGAGCAGCGCCAGGCGGATGACCTGGCCGAGCTCGGCCGTCTGGCCAAGACTCCCGAGGCGAATATCATCAAGTTGCCCAACATCAGCGCGTCGGTGCCGCAGCTGACGGCGGCGATCGAAGAGCTCAAGAGCCAGGGCTACGACCTACCGGATTATCCGGAGGAGCCCGAGACCGACGCGGAGCGCGAAGTCCGGGCCCGGTATTCCAGGGTCCTGGGCAGCGCCGTCAACCCTGTCCTCAGGGAGGGCAATTCGGACCGGCGCGTGGCGCGGCCCGTCAAGGAGTACGCGATGCGCAACCCGCACTCGATGGGCGAGTGGAGTGCGGATTCCAGGACGCACGTCGCGCACATGACGGACGGTGACTTCTACTCCAGCGAGCAGTCGGCGGTGATCGAAGCCGCGGGTAACGTCGTGATCGAGCTCGAAACGACCTCGGGCGAGGTTCGGGTGTTGAAACCTGAAACTCCGGTGCTCGAAGGCGAGGTCATCGATGCGGCGAC
>JASFSD010000247.1:0-4912 GCA_050114575.1 Gammaproteobacteria bacterium
GATCAGCCGGCCTGGCTCAGCGTCGCGATCGTTCAGACCAAGGCGGGCCACGCGCCGGATTTCGAGGCATTGGCGGGTGACCTCATGCACGCGCAGCAGGAGGCGGGCATGCCGGCGAGCCAGATCTATGAGGTCATCCTCGGTAATGCTGGCGAATACCATATCGTGACGCCCGTCGCCTCGATCGCGGCAACGGAGACTTCGCCGCCGCCGATGGCGCCGGAGGCGATGGCGGTCTGGCTCTCGCGGGTCACGCAGCATATCGATTCGGTCCGGTTCTTCTACTCGCAGATTCATGCCGAGCATTCCATTCAGACCGATGCCGGCGGGTCGGCGCCATTTCTGCTGCTGCAGACCGTTCGAACGGTGGCCGGAATGGAAGACGAGTACGTAGAGTGGATCGCCGACTTCCTGATGCCCGCGCTGCGTGGATCCGACGTTGCCGGGCATACGCTGAGCTCCGGCGTGTTCGGCGACAGCCCGCAGAACTTCTATCACGCGATTCCGGTTACCGGCTGGGCCTATCTGGATCAGCCGCATCCGCTGGCGCGCAGCATGGGTCAGCGTGCGTTCGAGCAATTGATGGGCCGAACCGAGGGGCTGGTCGAGAGCAACAGCATCGTCATTGCGCGGGCACGGAACGATCTGATGCCCTGAAAAAGCCGTGCAGGACGGTAGCGGATCCGCGGCCGGCAGCCGCCGCCCGCGGATCGGCCGGCATCGAGTTGCCAGGCAACCGGCGGCACGCGCCGGCTGCGGCTATACTTTTCGTGCAACAACTCAAACCACAAACAGCGGCAGGGGGATGCCGATGCCTGATATGTCAGTTCTGCGGGCGGCAGTGTGTGCGATTTTCGTCACCGCGGGTTTCACGCCCGCGGGCCTCATGGCGCAGAGTCGATCGATCGAACGAGCACCCGCTTTCGATGCCGCGGCGTTGCTCGAGCTGCCCGGCCGGAACTGGGTAACCAACGGGGGCAATATCTTCAACCAGCGTTACTCGACGCTGGACCAGATCAATCGCGATAACGTCGCCGATGTCAAAGCCGTCTGGCGCGTCAGCCTCGACGGTTCCGGCATGGAGCCCGGCTACTCGGCGCAGGCCCAGGCCCTGTTTTACCAGGGCGTCATCTATGTCGTGACCGGCGACAATGACGTCTTCGCCGTCGACGTGGATTCCGGCAAATTCCTCTGGACGTACGAGGCGGACGTCGATTTCGATTCGGCTATCGTCTGCTGCGGGCGTCTCTCGCGCGGCCTCGGCATGGGCGACGGAAAGATCTTCCTCGGGCGGCTCGACGGCAGACTGCTGGCTCTCGATCAGCGGACAGGCGAGGTGCTCTGGGACGTTCTCGCAGGCGATCCGCGGCACGGTTACGGCATCACGGCGGCGCCGCTCTATTATGACGGCAAGGTCATCATCGGCTTTACAGGCGGTGAGTACGCTGCTCGGGGGCGAATCAGTGCCTATGACGTGGATTCGGGCGAGCAGGTCTGGAACTTCTACACGGTGCCGGGGCCCGGAGAGATAGGTCACGCAACCTGGCCGCAGGACAACGACGCCTGGAAGTATGGCGGCGCACCCGTCTGGCAGACGCCGAGCGTCGACCCGGAGCTCGGCATGATCTATTTTTCTACCGGCAATGCCGGGCCGGATTTGAATGGTGCGATCCGCGCCGGCGACAACCTGTTCGTGGCTTCGATCGTCGCGCTCGATGTCGAGACGGGCGAATATCGCTGGCACTTTCAGTTCGTCCGGCACGACATCTGGGATTACGACGCGCCGAATCCGACGATTCTGTTCGATGCCGAGTTCGACGGCATGCCGCGCAGGGGCATCGCCGGGGTATCCAAGGCCGGGTTCCTCTACATACTGGACCGCACGACAGGTGTGCCGCTGACGCCGGTCATCGAGACGCCCGTGCCGCAGGAGCCGAGTCAGGCGACCGCCGCGACCCAACCGATCCCTCAGGGCGACTGGGTGATTCGCCATGAGGTCGACGTGCTCGGCGAGTCGTTCGAAGGCACCCTCGTTAACGCGGCGCGGACCTTCACGCCGTTCAGCGCCGAAACCACCGGGTACTGGACGCCTTTTTCCGGCGTCACCTGGAACCCGAGCTCCTACAACGTCGAGAACAACCTGATGTACATCTGCGCCAGCGACGGGCCGGCGCGCGGCGTGGGTGGGGATGCCGCTGCGACGGTCGGCCCGGAGCCCGATGACGACGGCCGGCGCTATGTGCAGGGCACATTCGGCAGCGCGGGCGAGATCGGCATGGATACGCGCCGCACTCTCGTTGCAATGAATCTGACCAATCACGAGGTCGCCTGGCGCAGGCTCGTCGACTCCCGCTGCGCCGGCACGGTAACAACGGCCGGGGGGCTGATCTTCGCCGGGCGCTACAACGGCGAGCTGACGGCGCTCAACAGCGACACCGGCCAGCGGATCTGGTCGTTTCAAACCGATGGCGGTTTCACGACGACACCGACAGTCTTCGAGCACGAGGGCGTTGAGTACCTGGCCGGCATCGCGGGCGGCGGCGTGACCGGCGGGCGGCTCAATGACGGCCTGTGGCTGTTTTCGCTGAACGGCACGATCGAGCCGCTGCCGCCGGGTTCCGGGGATCCGCCACCGGGTTCGGACGACGCCGATGAGGAGGCCGCGACCGACCCGCTGGCCTGGCTCGCCGGTTTCAACCTCGAGCGAATGGCCAATCTCGATCGTGGCCAGGAAATCTACGCTACGGTCTGCGAGACCTGCCACGGTGCCACCGGGGAGGGCGGGCATCTGCTCGGTGCGCCGTTGTCCGGTGACCTGAGCGTCGTCGATATCATGGGCACGGCGAGGTCGGGCATCGCCGGTACGGCCATGGCGCCCTTCGGCAACTCTTACGGTCGCGAAGAGCTGCACGATGTCGCGACTTATATTCTCGATGAGGTTTTCTCACGCCGTTGATCCGTCCGCTGACGCGGTCGCCACGGCATACCCGATAAGCGATGGGGGGATGGGAATGAAAACGGTTTTACGCGCTCTCGGATGGCTGCTCCTGGTCTCACCGGTGCTCGCTCAGGCGGATGCAGCGCTCGAACGTGATGTGGCGCGCGACTACGACGCGCATCTGGCCGGCCTGTTCGAGCACTTCCACCGCAACCCGGAGCTCTCGCTGGTCGAGCATCAGACGGCCGCAAGAATGGCCGAGGAGCTGCGGGCGGCCGGGTTCGATGTGACCGAGGGCGTCGGCGGCACCGGCGTCGTTGCGATGCTCGAAAACGGTGATGGGCCGCTGGTCATGATGCGCGCCGACATGGACGGGTTGCCGGTCGAAGAGAAATCGGACCTGCCCTACGCCTCCGCTGCGACGCAGGCCGACCCGATCACGGGTGACGTCGTCCCTACCATGCACGCCTGCGGGCACGACGTGCACATCACGAGTCTCGTTGGTACGGCCAGACAAATGATCGCACGGAGCGACGACTGGTCCGGCACGCTGATGCTCGTCGTTCAGCCGGCGGAGGAGCGCGGGCTTGGAGCGCGGGCCATGCGCGAGGATGACATCTGGGGGCGATTCGGCCGTCCTGACTTCGTGCTCGGCTTTCACGTCGGCGCAGAGAGCGCGGCCGGCAAGGTCAATGTGCTCGCGGGGCCGACCTATGCCGGTGTCGATATGGTAGACATCGTGGTTCATGGGGTCGGGGCTCACGGTGCAAGCCCGCACCGCGGGAAGGATCCGATCGTGCTGGCGAGTCAGATCGTGATGGCGCTGCAGACTCTCGTTGCCCGCGAGCTCTCGCCGCGTGAGCCCGGCGTGGTCACCGTCGGGTCGTTTCATTCCGGCACCAAGCACAACATCATCTCAGACGAGGCAAGGCTGCAACTGACGGTCCGTAATACCAATGCGGAGACCCGTGCGACGCTGCTCGACGGCATCCGCCGCATCGCCGAGAACATGGGCCGCGTGGCGGGCTTGCCCGACGAGTTACTGCCCGAGGTCATCGTGCTCGAGGAACGCACGCCACCGGGGTTCAACGACCCGGATCTCGTCGAGCGCCTGCGCGGAGCCTGGCGCGGAGCGTTCGGGGCCGAGGCTGTCGTCGCTGAGCCGCCAACCGGAATGGGCGGCGAGGATTTCGGTTATTTCGCGGTGGACCCGGACATTCCGAGCGTGTTCTGGCGCGTCGGCGGCACGCCGGCCGAAGTGATTGCGCGCGCCGAGGCGGGCGGCCCACCCGTGCCCAGCCACCATTCGCCGCTGTTCAAGATCGAGCCCGAGGCTTCGGTCACGCTCGGCGTCGAATCGACGGTCGTGGCGCTGCTCGAGCTCATGGCGCCCTGACTCCGCTGGTCCTTCGCAGCGGTCATCCAGACACAGGGGCCGCTCCCGCTCAGACAGTCCTCGCGCGCCGATCGCGCGCTGCGAAACGCGCGGTCGGACCCCTGTGTCTGGATGACCGTTTAGGCTTGCGCTCAGACTCCCGGCGGGCGCTGCAGGTGCCAGTCGGTCACCTGCTCGTAGGCGTTGGCGAGCGCGAACATGGGCAGCTCGCCGAGATGCGGGCCGCTGATCTGCAGGCCTATCGGTAAGCCGTCGCGGCTCAGCCCGCAGGGCACGGTGATGGTCGGGATGCCGAACAGATTGAACGGTGCCGTATTGCGCACGGTCGACTCGGCACCCGTTGCAGTCGCCGGAAGCTCGGCATTCTCGATCAGGGTCGGCATGACGGGCGTCGTCGGTGTCACGACGAGATCGACGCTGTCGAAGACACTGCGGATGGCGCGCCGGGCGAGCGCCATCTCCCGCCGACCGCGAAAGTACTCCTGTGTCGAGAACTCTCCCGCCGCGACGATTCTGGTCAACGTGGCGGGATCGTAAAGCGCGTGGTTGGCCGGGTCGTCGAGATAGGGCTCGTGGTA
>JASFSD010000248.1:0-4912 GCA_050114575.1 Gammaproteobacteria bacterium
GATCGCGCTTGTTGCAGAGGTCGAGCACCAGCGGTGCGACCCGGAGTCGGATCGACTCGATCTGCTTCGGGTCAGGGCGATCGCGCTCGCGGATCTGGCTGCAGCCGTCGATCGTCGGGTGCACGACGAGACCACAGGCGTAAGGTTTGTAGGCGTTGGCCATGAGCGCGAACTCCTCGCCGAGCCCGTTCGTGACTTTGTCGAGATCGTACTCACGTGCTGTCACCGGGGCGAACCCGCGCGGGCCTTCGAGGGCCCGCTCGCCCGCCGTGAAGTCGGCGGCCGCCAGGCGCGCCGCGGTCAGGCCGTTCTGCGCCGCGCGTCCCGGCTGAAACGATTTCGCCATCGATCCGAACATTTCGCGGATCCCGGCGGCCTGCGTTGCCGCAAGCCCCAGCGCCCACACCATCTGCTCGGTCGAAAGCCCCAGCAGCTTGCCAACCGCGGCGGCGGCACCGAAGACGCCCGTCGTCGACGTGATATGCCAGCCGGCTTCGTAGTGTGCCGGGTAGACGGCGTCGCCAATCCGCGACTCGACCTCGAAGCCGAGAATAAAGGCGTGTGCGAAGTCGCGCCCCGACACGGGATTGGCGCTCGCGTAGGCGAACAGCGCCGAGCCGACCGGGACGCTCGGGTGGATGTAGTTTTGCGGGAGCGTGTCGTCGTATTCGTGGACGTGCGAGCCGATGCCGTTCAGGAGCGCGGCGTTGAGCTCGTCAAAGGTCTCTTTACGGCCGATGACGGCAGCATTTGCCGGGCCGCTGAAGGGCTGCAGCACTTCGATTGCGGTGTCGAGCGCGGGCTCGATGCTGCCGCCGAGCGCACAGCCGAAATAATTCAGAATGGCGCGCGTCGACTCTTTCCGTACGACTTCGGGAATCGCTCCGTAGGCGGAACCAGTGACGAATTCCGCGAGTTCTCTCGTTACGCTCATGTCAGGCGGCGAAGCGAACGCAGTAGACGGGCGGCAGCGTGTGGCTGATGCACTGCCAGTGATCGCCCTGATCCTCGCTGACGAACAGATTTCCTGTGGTGCTGCCGAAGGCAATCAGATCACCGTCGGCGTCGATGTCGAGACCATGCCGGTAGACGAGGTCGTAGGCGTGCTCCTGCGGCAGGCCGTCAGTGAGCTTCTCGAAAGTCTGGCCGCCATCGCGAGTCCTTGTGACTACGAGCCTGCCGTCGACCGGATAGCGAAACTCGTCCTTGACCCCAGGGACGAACCACGCTGAATCGGCATCCTCGGGATGGACCACCACGGCGAAGCCGAAGACGCTGGGATCGACGTCGGTAATCTCGTCGCAGGTGCGCCCGGAGTCCCGGCTGAGAAAGATGCCGTTGTGATGCTGAATCCAGACCGTGTCGGGCTCATCGCGGCATTGGACGACACGGTGCGCGTCCTGGCCGTTCGGCTCTTTCGCGAACTCCGGTGGCGCGTACTCGGCGCGCAAGCCCACCCCCTCGACCGCCCAGCTCTCGCCATGATCGTAGGTTGCCCAGATTCCGCCGCAGGACACGCCGACTCGAACGGTCTTCGAGTCGCGCGGATCGACGCAGATCGAGTGAATGCCGGGGTAGTCGGCGCCGCCGCCCATCCACTGCCTGCGGCCTTCGTGATTCCAGAGTGACTCGACGAGCTGCCAGCTGTCGCCGCCATCGCTGGAGTGAAACAACCCGCCCGGGATGGTTCCGCACCAGAGCTCGTCCGGGCGATCGCTGCCGCCGGCCTCGAGCGACCAGACGGATTTCAAGTCCCACGGGATCGGCGTATTGCGGACCGGGTCGAGGTCCTCTAAGTCGTCGGGCTTTTCCGGGTATGCAGGTACCGGGCGCTCGTCGAAATTGATCCCGCCGTCGGCGCTTCGCTTGATCTTGACGCCGAAATGCCCGAGCGCCTGGGCAACGGTGACGACCCCCTCGGCCTCGGGCAACAGCATCGAGACCGGGTCGCCGAGCAGGGATGCCTGGGTAATTTCCCAGCCCGAGCTCTTGCGGTCGATGGCAAAGAGCCCCTTGCGGGTCCCGGCATAGATGCGCTTTGTCATTATTTTCCCCCGAAAGGCGGCTGCTTATCCTCCGGACAGCGCCTGAAAGATGTGGATCCGGCTCGATGGCTCCAGCACATCGCTGAGTCGGTCACGATCGCGAATATTACGCCCGTCGACCAGTATCTTCACGTGGTGACGGACCGCGCCCTGATCGTCGAGTATGAAACCGCGCACGTCCGGCCAGCGGCTGAAATAGTCTTCCAGACACTCGCCGACAGTCTCGGCTTCGAGTTCCTCATTCGGGCAATCGACGTGGCGATGCAGATTGGGTGTGAACTCGATCGTCGGCATCCCGCCTAACCGCTGGCCGCCGCAAGAATGCCGAAAGGTGTCCGGTCGAAATTGCGGCAGTTCTCGAGCGGGATCAATGCCGTTGAGATGAAGGCGTATTGACCGGTCAATGCGGCGTGGCTGATGCCGTCGGTAAAGACCATCCAGGCCGAGTAGGGCGGAAATCGAACTTCCTGCAGATCCGCCTCATCCTGCTTGAAGGCGGTCGTTTCCTTCATGTAATTGTGAATTCGCCGCATCGAGCGATCGTACGGGCTCGAATCGATCACCCGCAGCAGCGGATAAACCTTGCTCGCGGCTCCGATGACGCCGCTGTACAGGTGATCGAGCGGGCGCTTCCTGGTCGGCACCTGGCGCTTGCCGCCCCTGGCCGCGGCCCAGAGCTCCGGGTTCCTGTGCATGAGCTGCTCGAAGCTGCCCTTGGTCCCCCAGACGCGATCGCGCTCGGGATGGACGTTGACGAAGAAGCGCAGAATACGCGCGCCATTGGTTGCGCCGTAGGCGCCGGCATCGATATGGACGAGCTCGTTGCTCGACCGCGCTTTGAGATTGCGGCCTTTCTCCTCGACGGGGCGAAAGCTCGTCGTCCCGATCGTGGCGCCGGGCATGAAATCGGGCAGGACCCGATGCCAGAACTCCGCGACGCGCTTGCCGTGGCCGCGCAGCAGGTTTTCGACTTTCACCTTGGTTTCGGCGTCGGCGTCGAAGCGCGGAACGGAGTCGGATTCCGGGTGATAGCTGATGTTTTTCGCCTTCAGCTTCGCGTCCAGGCCGCTCCGCAGCCATTCGATTTCGCGTTCGGTCGGCAGTTCGATCGGGCATTTCTCGAAAAAGACGATGCCGCCGGTTTCCAGGGCATCCTCAATTTCTTCCGGTGAGCGGCCGGAGAAGTCCTCGAGCTCGTATTGGCTGGTCATGACTCGACAATATCGCGCGCAGCGTATGCCTTGTCGAGCTTTTCGATGACATCGTCGACTTCGATTCGATCCATGACGTCCGGGGATCGTACTCGCCGGCCCCAGCGAATCTCCTGGACGCTCAGGCCGAATTCATCGCGCACGGCATCGGGATACTTGTCGACCACGAGGTCCTGGCTCGCCCAGGGGCCCGTCCTGAATCGGTTCGAGCTCGCATAGAGGCCGACGACGGGTGTGCCTACGGCCGTCGCCATGTGCGCCGGGCCGGAATCCGGGCAGAGCACGACGCTCGCACGCTCGATGAGGCAAAGCAGCTGCTTCAACGTCGTTCTGCCGATCAGGTTATGGACGGGACAGCCGGCCAGCCGCGCGATCTCGCTGCCATAGGTTTGCTCGAGGTCGGTCCTCCCGCCGGTCAGGACGATCCGGGCGCCGTAGCGTTCGTGGGCGTAATCGGCGACGGCGGCGTAGCGTTCGGCCCGCCAGTTGCGGAAGTTCCTGAAGCGTTGCCCGGTGCATGGGCTGATGAGCAGGCTCGGGCTGCTGCCGTCGATCTCGGCGGCGGCGAACTCACGGTCGCTCGCATCGACCGGGATGTCCCACCGCGGCGGTTTCCTCTCGATCCCGAGCGCTTCCGCGAACTCGAACAGCCCGTCCATGACGTGGCGCTCGGAGCGTGCCGAGAGATGCCGGTTGCAGAAATAGTACTGGCCGTCACGGGCGCGGGCGCGGTCGAAGCCGAGTCGAATCGGCGCCTTTACGCAGAGGCTTGCCAGGTTTGCCCGCTGCGAGGCATGCATATGCAAGAGCAGCGGGAACCGTCGATCCCGGAACTGGCGGCGGAGGTCGAGATAGCCGCGCCAGCCGCGCGCCTTGTCCAGAATGGCGAAGCGCACACCCTCGAGGCCGGCCATGAGCGAGTGCTCGACCCGGCCGATGATCCACGTGATCTCGGTATCCGGCCAGGCGTCCTGAAACGCGCGGACTACGGGCACGGTGTGGCAGGTGTCACCGATGGCCGAAAGCCGGACGATGCAAAGCCGCCTGGGCGGCAATTCGGGTGGCAGCTCCATGCGCACGATCGGGCCCGTACGCTCGTCAGGAGATCAGTCGAATGTCTCGCCCTCGAAACCCCACCCATAGCCGTCTGAGGGCCTGAGCAGGCTGCGCATGCGCAGCCGATGGAGCTCCGCATTACGCGACGGGTTTCCGGTGATGATGACGTGATCGCCGGCCTTGAGCGACTCGCGTGTCACGCCCTGGCCGGACAACTGGCCCGCGCCGCCCCATTCGATGCCCCATCTGACCATTTCGCCATTCTCGTCCTCGGCGAGGACGTCGACGGATGCATGAGGGTTGCGGAAATGGAAGGCGACGAGCGTTCCCTCGATTCTGACTTCCGTGCTTTCATCGTAGGTGGCTGTGAAGGAGTGGTGCGCCTCGGCACCGACCGCGACGATCAGCCCGCCCACCAGTGCAGCGAGTACGCCTTTGCTCTTCATCGTTTCCCTCCGGTTGGATTCCTTTGTGGTCATTCTAAACCTTTCTAAAAGGAGGTGGATGAACGGTGCCTGAAGCCCCCGGGTAGCGACTCCAAAGAATTCGCCAGCGGCAAGCGGCAGCAAACGGCAGCAAGCGGCGGCAAGAGGGGTCAGA
>JASFSD010000249.1:0-4888 GCA_050114575.1 Gammaproteobacteria bacterium
AGCGGCGCTCTACGCTCGTTGCGAGGGTCGTTCCAGGGCCGCGCCGACGTTCGTCTGAGTCCGTCAGCCTGCGGGCCGACTGCCGTCGGCCTCCCGGCCCGCCTCGTCCACCTCGGGTGCCCGGGTTATCCGCACCAGAACGCCCAGTAACGGGTGATCGATGAAATGCAGATCGTCGCGGCGGATCGCTGTGCGCTCCGTGGTCAGTCGATAGCTATCCGCGTATTGGAGCGGCGCTAGCCCGGGCACGTCGCTGCGGGTCCACAGGGCCCCGCTGCCGTCGAAATACTCGATGTCGAGCGCAACACGGAAGAAGCGGCGGACCGAGACCTCGATCGTGCCTTTGGGATTGCTGAAGCCGAGGCGCTTCAGATCTAGCGCCACCGAGCGATCGGTGTCGACGCCGGCCTGGGCCCAGCCGACGTGGCCGAGCACGGCATAGGCGCCGAGCCGATCGAGTCGCGAGCGTGCATCGCCGAGCTCGAGCTCGTTGCGACTCAAGAGTCGAAACTCGCCCGGCAGCTCGTCGTCGGACTGCGTTCGAACCCCGCCTGGCGGAGAGTCGAGCTCGATGAGCTCGAGGCGGTCGCCCGGGCCCGTTTGCTCGAGGCCCGTAGGCTCGATTGCCGTTGCGCCCGAATCATCCGCCGGCGGCTCCGGTTCCGGGGCCGGATCAAACAGGCTCTCCAGCGCGATCGCGGGCAGCTGCAACAAGCGGGGCTCGGGACCGATGCCGAGCTGCTCGAGACCGTGTCGGAAATCCTCCTCGCCGCGGTCGCCCGCGTTATAGGCGAAAACGATCAGCTCGACATGATAGACGGGATCGGGCTCGGCGGCCGGATCGTCGGTTGCAGAGCGGTTGGCCTGGCCCGCTGCCGTGCCGGCAAGCGTCAGCGCAGCAGCGATGAACGTCAATTTGCGCATGGGGCGATTATAGCGCGCGGCTCACGCGACCTGCGCTTCATCGGGCTGCGCTGCTCCCAGCCGGACCAGCAGACGCTCCAGCCGGTCGATGCGCGCATCGTCCTCGACCGGCGGCTTCCAGGTGAAGCGCAGCCCCTGGGACCCGTCCAGCGCATAGCGTTCCGGTGACTCGGCGACGAGCGTGACCAGAGTCGTGGGATCGACGCTGGCATGGGTTCCGAAACGAATCGAGCCGCCGCTTGCCGATGCCCGCAGCTTGTCGATACCGAGGCTCGCCGCGAGCAGCTTGATCCAGGTCACGGCGAACAGTGTTTCCGTGGCCTCGGCGAGCGGGCCGAAGCGATTGATCATTTCGACCTTGAGATCGTCGAGCTCGCCGCGCGTGCCAGCGTTGGCGATGCGCTTGTACTGGACCAGGCGCATGTAGACGTCGGGCATGTAGTCCTCGGGAATCAATACGGCGAGACCCGTCTCGACCTCTGGGCCGTGGTGGAACGGATCTTCGAGCGCCGGCTCGCGTCCCTGTTCGAGCTCGGAGACGGCCCGGGCCAGCAGCTCGTTGTAGAGGGTGAAGCCGATGGCCTGAATCTGACCGCTTTGATCTTCCCCCAGCAGCTCACCGGCACCACGAATCTCGAGGTCGTGTGTCGCGAGTGCGAATCCTGAGCCCAGCGCCTCGAGCGATGCGATCGCCTCGAGTCGTTTCTGGGCGTCATCGGTCATCGCGCGGCGCGGCGGCGTCAGGAGATAGGCATAGGCCTGATGATGCGATCTGCCGACACGGCCGCGCAGCTGGTGCAGCTGGGCGAGCCCCAGGCGATCGGATCGGTTGATGACGATGGTGTTGGCGGTCGGCACATCGATGCCGCTCTCGATGATGGTCGTGCAGACGAGCACCGCGAAGCGGCGGTGATAAAAGTCGAGCATGACGGTCTCGAGCTCACGTTCCGACATCTGGCCGTGGGCGATTCGAATCTCCGTTTCCGGGAGCAGATCGCGCAGCTGAGCGCCGATCGACTCGATGTTCTCGACGCGGTTGTGGACGAAGTAGACCTGGCCGCCGCGACGGATTTCGCGCAGAACGGCTTCGCGAATGCCCTGGTTGGACCACTCGCCGACAAAGGTGCGGATCGAGAGCCGGTCCGCCGGCGGCGTCGCGATGATCGAAAGGTCACGCAGGCGTCCGAGCGTCATGTTCAGGGTTCGCGGAATCGGCGTTGCTGTCAGTGTCAGCACGTGGACGTCGGCGCGGTAGCGCTTGAGCAATTCCTTGTGCTTGACGCCGAAGCGGTGTTCCTCGTCGATGATGACGAGCCCGAGCTGTTTGAATCGCGTGTCGGTCTGCAGCAGCTTGTGCGTGCCGATGACGATATCCACGGCGCCCGAGGCCAGGCGGTCGATGACCTCGGCCGTTTCCTTGCGATTACGAAACCGCGACAGCAGCTCGACCTGCACCGGCCAGTCCGAGAACCGGTCCGCGAAAGTCTGAAAGTGTTGCTGTGCGAGCAGTGTCGTCGGTACGAGGACGGCGACCTGGTGGCCGGATTGAACGGCGATGAACGCCGCCCGCAGGGCGACCTCGGTCTTGCCGAAGCCGACGTCGCCACAGACGATGCGGTCCATCGGTTGGCCGGACGCAAGGTCCGCGATGACCGCGTCGATGGCGTCCCGCTGGTCCTCGGTCTCTTCGAACGGGAATTCGGCGGCGAATCGCAGGTATTCGTCGTCGCTGCATTCGATCAGTGTGCCTTTACGCGCGGCACGTTGCGCATAGAGGTTCAAGAGCTCCGCGGCCACATCCCGCGCCCGCTGTGCGGCCTTGCGTTTCGCTTTCTGCCATTGGTCGGACCCGAGCCGGTGCAGTGGCGCCTGCTCCGGCGAGGCGCCGCTGTATCTCGTGACCAGATGCAGGCTCTGCACGGGAACGTAGAGCTTGTCGCCGTCGGCATATTCGAGCACCAGGAACTCGGTTTCGACGCCGTCGACATCGAGCGTCGTCAAGCCCTGATAGCGGCCGATGCCGTGTTGCTCGTGCACGACCGGGGCGCCGATTTTCAGGTCCGACAGCTCGCGAATGATTGCCTCGGGGTCCCGCGTGCGTCGCTTGCGACGGGCCTGCTGGCGCGGCCGCTCCAATCCGAGCTGCTCGGCCGTGACGATACGGACGCCGGCCTCGGGCAGGTTCAGACCGTCGTCGAGCTCTCCGGCCGCAACCATGAGCTCATCATCGCGTTCGACGAATTCCACCCATCCTGCCGCCGCAACCGCGTGGTAGCCGCGATTTCTCAGGAGCTCCAGCAGCACTTCGCGGCGTCCGGGCGATGCTGCGACGAGGAGGTTGCGTCGCGTGTCGGTCGCCTCGATCCAGCGCTTGATACGGTCGATGTCCTCGACGATGCCGCCGGCCAGCGGATGAGTCGTGTTGGCGTCGACGAGCCGGCTGGCACCCTCGATCGAGTCGCCGGTCAGCCAGACCGACTGGTGGGCAGTGCTCTTACGCCGAATCTCGCCCGGCAAATGAAAGGCAGCGTCGGGCGCGAGCACGGGGCGCTCGGCGTCGTGACGCACCTGCTCGTAACGTTCGTGAATCAGCGCTTCGGCATCGGCCAGCCCTTCGAGTGCCCCATCGCAGACCACGAGCAGTGCCTCCGAAGGCAGGTAGTCGAGCAACGACACGGTCTCGTCGAAGAACAGCGGCAGAAAGTACTCGATTCCCGCGGGCAGCTGAGCGTCGGAAATGTCGCGATAGACGGGGCAGCGGCCCGGCTCGACCGGAAATACCTCGCGGAAGCGCTGCCGGAACCGACGGATACCGGCTTCGTCGAACGGGAATTCGCGGGCCGGGAGGATGCTGACTCTCGGTTGCTCGGTATCGGCAACCTGGGATTCGGGGTCGAACAAGCGGAGCGTCTCGATTTCCCGATCGAACAGATCGATGCGGACGGCGCGCTTCGATCCCGCCGGGTAGATGTCGATCACCGCACCGCGCACTGCGATCTCGCCTGGTTCGGCGACCTGCGAGACGCGCAGATAACCGTGCTCGACGAGCTTCGCGCTGAGCTCGTCGCGATCGATTTCCTCGCCGGCAGCGAGATCGAGCGAGTGTGAGAGGACGAAGTCGGGTGGCGGTAATCGGCCAAGCAGCGCCTCGGCATTGACCACGACCTTGACGGCTTCGCCGGCAGCGAGCCGATACAGGACATTGAGCCTTTCGGCGAGCAGGTCCTTGGGCGGCGAGATTGCCTCGTAGGGCAGCGTCTCGTAGTCGGGAAAGGGCAGAACGGCCGCGTCGGGCGCAAAGAAGGCGAGCTCGCGCACGAGCTGCTCGGCTTTCGCCGCGGTCCGGGTGACGACGACCACGCTGCGTCGCTCCGCGGCGACCGTCTCGGCAATGGCCAGCGAAGCGGCGGAGCCATGCAGCCCGCGCCAGGCAATGACCGGCTCGGCAGCCGTGGGTGTTGGCAGCGAAAGGAGTGGTGACGAGGAGGGCATTAAAGGCCGATGCGTACGCGCAAAGGCCCCATTATCCCATAGCGATCAGGGCGTGAGCGGCGGTCTCGCGGCTCAGCGGCGCGGAACGGCGTGAATGACGAGCTCGCGCTCGAAGTAGACCGTAAAGCCCGGGTATTCCCAGCGGCTGATCGGCGGCTCGCCGACGGCGGCGACCATCTGGTTCGGGGTGCCGAAACGTTGCTCGACGCGTGCCTTGCTTTCACCGCGGACGGGACGCTCGGTTTGCGTCGCCTGGGCGACTTCGATGCCCTCGACCAACAGCGTTTCGGCTTCGGCGGCGGCAAAGGCGGTGGCGAGCAGGAGGCCAGGAAGGAGCTTGCGCAGCATGATCGGTTTCTCCATGAAGAGCGTCGAATATAGCGCCGGAACCGGCCGGGCCGAAGAGTTCGACCCTCAAACTGTGTGCGGTATCACAGTTCGAGCTGCACCTGAGGGAGCAGCCGCCTGTGGT
>JASFSD010000250.1:0-4887 GCA_050114575.1 Gammaproteobacteria bacterium
GAGCGCCTTGCCGAGCGCCGCGAGCAGATAGAAGGCGACGCCGACGCCGGCCAGCGACTTGCACGGAAACGAAGTCCGCGCCATGTTCGGGTTGACGATGGCCGTAGCGTCGGGCAGCTCGTCTGGGGGCAGGTGATGGTCGGTAATGAGCACGTCGATCCCGCGTCGCCGCGCCGCAAGCACACCCTCATGGCTGCTGATGCCATTGTCGACCGTCACGATGAGCTCCACTGATGACGGCTCGAGGCTCTCGACCAGGGCCGGGCTCAACCCGTAGCCTTCGCTGAATCGATCGGGAATACGGAAGCCGACCTGGCCGAAGCCGAGCTCGCGCAGCGTCAAAAGCATCAGCGCCGTGCTCGTCGCACCGTCCGCATCGAAATCTCCGACGATCAGTATCGACGAGTCGCGATGCGCAATCAGAAGATCGACGGCAGCTCGGAGCTCACCGAAGCGACCGACCGGAACCAGTGAGGCCAGGCCGAGATCGAGCTCGGCCGGCGAATCCAGCGACCGCCGCTCCAGCACCTGCCGGAGCACGGGGTGCAGGCCCTCGGGCCAGTCCGGTGCCACCATGGCCGCGACGATCTCGCGACGCTCGATAGCCGTCATGGCAAATGCCCGGTGGCGGCGGCCCGCCTATAATGGAATGAGTTTGTTCGAGAGCCGGGGTCCATGCAGATCACACGCGAAGAGTCAGTCAGCAACCTAATCAGGGCATTCGAGCCCGGCCGGATTCGGATCGGCCAGCAATGGTTGACCGGCAGTCTCATCGTCACGGCGGATCGGATTGTAAGTGATTGGCGGCCCGAGAACGCGGGCCGGGTGACGGCTGCGGATCTGAAGCCCGCGCTCGACCACGGCCCGGAGCTCATCATCGTCGGCGGCGGGACCGACGCGATCACGCCCGACGTCGAGCTCATGCAGGAGCTTGCCGGGCTCGCGGTGGGACTCGAATACATGCAGACCCAGGCCGCCTGCCGGACCTACAACGTACTCGTACACGAAGGTCGAAGAGTCGCCGCCGCCCTGATCCTCGAAGCCGCATCAATCGAAAGCCGGTAGATAAGTCAGCGGATCGAGCGGGTCACCGTCGAAACGTATCTCGAAGTACAGGCGCGGCTGTCGCCCCGGACCGAGCCCGATCTCGGCGATCTTCTGCCCGCGATCGACCACCTCCCCCTGAGTCACGAGCAGGCGCTGGTTGTGGCCGTAAGCCGTCAGCCAGCTCTCGTTGTGCTGAATGATGACGAGCTGCCCGTAATCCACGAGCCCGGAGCCGGCGTAGACGACGCGGCCGGGCGCCGCCGCATCGACGTCGGCGCCGAGCGGTCCCGCAATGCCGATACCCGTAGCCAGCGTGCCGCGCTCACCGAAGCGCGCGACGATGTCGCCGCGTGCCGGCCAGTTGAATGCCGGGCGCTCGGAGATCTCGGGCGTGATCGCCACGACCGGCCGCGGCGCCGACTGCGGTCGCGCACCCGGGCTCAGCGTCAAACGCTGACCGACGTAGATTCGATTGACGTCGGCAATGTTGTTCCAGCGGGCGAGGTCACGATGATCGATGCCGTGACGCCAGGCGATGGAGTACAGCGTGTCGCCCGCACGGACGACGTAGGTCGATTCGGGCAGGGCGTAGTCGTAGGCCAGGTTGCTGCAGCCTGCCAGCAGAACGAGCAGCAACGCGGCGGCGGTTCTCATCGGACCTGCAGGTAGATGATCAGTGCTGCGATCAGGCCAACGGTCACCCAGCCCAGCGCATCGATGTTGCGTCTCAGCGTCCGCTCCATGCGTTCACCGCCGAGAATCAGGAGCCCGGCGACGAGAAAAAACCGGCCACCGCGGCCGAGGAACGAGGCCAGAACGAAACCCGGAATCAACATCTGCAGAGCACCGGCCGCTATCGTGAATACCTTGTAGGGCACCGGCGAAAAGCCTGCGACCAGAACTGCCCAGAAACCGTAACGGCCGAACCACGCCGTCGCTGTCGCATAGGCCTCATCGTAGCCGAGATTGACGAGCAAGGGCTCGATCAGATCGAAGGCGAACCGCCCGATCGCGTAACCCAGAAGGCCGCCGACAACCGATGCGATCGTCGTCAGCAACGCCAGCCACCAGCCGCGTCTCGGATTCGCCAGCACCATCGGTGCAAGCAGGACGTCCGGCGGAATGGGGAAGAACGACGACTCGGCGAAACTCAATCCCGCCAGGTAACGCGACGCATGCCGGTGCTTCGACCAGCGCATGACACGGTCATATAGCGGACCGAACAGCCTCATCGCAGGCTGAAGCTCACTGCGTGTCTCCCAACCTCATGCCCACGCTCGCCACGAAGCTCCGCCATTTCTCGCTGACGCTCATTCTGTCGCTCCGCCGACCAGCGGCACGAAACTGACCGCGCTCAGGGTTTCCTCCTCGTAGTCGTCGCCACGGCGGGTGATGCGGATCAGCGATTGCTGTCCGCTCGCACCGACAGGTATGAGCAGCCGGCCGCCCTCGTCGAGCTGGGCAAGCAGTGCCTCGGGGACGGTCCTCGGGGCGGCCGCGACCAGAATGCCCTGAAACGGCGCCTGGCTGAGCCAGCCGTCGTAACCGTCCGCGTGACGCAGACTGACATTGCTGATTTTCAGCGATCGCAGTCGCTCGCGACTCAGGCGGATCAGGGCGTTGATCCGCTCGACGCCGAAAATATGCCGTGCGAAGCCTGCGAGAACGGCCGTCTGATAGCCGCAACCCGTTCCGATCTCGAGCACCCGGGGCAACGGCAGCTCCCGGCCCTCGATCAGGGCCTCGGTCATGAGCGCCACGATGTAGGGCTGCGAGATCGTCTGCCCGTGGCCGATCGGCAGCACCGTGTTCTCGTAGGCCCGGCTCCCAAGCGCCTCGTCGACGAACACATGACGCGGGACGGCGCGAATGCGTTCGAGCACGGCCTCGTCGGTGATACCCTGGTTACGCAGGGTAACGATCAGTCTATCCCGGGTCCGCGCCGACGTCATGCCGATGCCGCGCATGTCGTCCCGCCTCAAACCCGTTTCCTCAGCCACTCGGACAGAGGGGCCACCCGGTCGTGATCGGTCAGATCGATCTTGATCGGGGTCACCGAGACGCGGCCGTTCGCGATGGCATGAAAATCGGTACCGGCGCCGGAGTCCTGTCCGCCGCCCGCGGGCCCTACCCAGTAAATCGGCTCACCCTTCGGATCCTCGGCCTTGATGACGGGTTCCGACTTGTGCCGGAATCCCAGGCGAGTGACGTCGAGGTCGAGCGGTTCGTCGCCCGGCCGGTCCGGGACGTTGACGTTCATGATCGTATCTCTCGGCAGCGGATCGTCGACGATCCGGCGGACGAGATCGGCCGCGATTCGGGCCGCGAGCGGGAAGTTCTGATGCTCGCCTGTGACCAGCGAGACGGCGATCGCCGGCAAACCGAGGAAGCGACCCTCCATCGCCGCGGCAACCGTCCCCGAGTAAATCACGTCGTCCCCGAGATTGGCGCCGTGGTTAACGCCGGAAACGACCATATCGGGCTCGGAGTCGAGCAGCCCTGTGATCGCCACGTGCACGCAATCCGTCGGCGTGCCGTTGACGAAATAAATATTGTCCGCGACCTGCTCGACGCGAAGCGGTGTATCGAGCGTCAGCGAGTTGCTCGCGCCGCTCCGGTTGCGATCGGGTGCAACGACAGTCACCTCGGCGAACTCGGCCAGGGTTTCGGCCAGCACACGCAGGCCGCGGGCGAGATACCCGTCGTCGTTCGAGATGAGAATGTGCAATGGAGCCCCTGGAACTCGAATTCGGCGTTTAACTATACTTAAATGCGAGCCTGGTCAACGGCAATCCAACGACAGGGCCGAACCGAGGAGTCAGCAGTGGATATCTCAGACGAGGATCGGGATGCATTCGCGGCAGCGACCCGTGACGTCCGCCGACTGAAGACCGGGAACCGGGCCCGGCTCGATGCGCCGCGACCCAAGCCCAAGGCGCGACAGAGCCGCGCCGCCCGCGAAGCCGTGTTGCAGCAATCACTCGAAGGTCCGTTTTCGTCCGAGACGCTGGAAGAATTCTCGTTCTGCCGCCAAAACGTGTCGCAGAAGGTGTTTCGCCGCCTCAAACGCGGCGAATTCGCCATCGAGGCGGAAATCGACCTGCACGGCATGCGTCTCGAAGAGGCGCGCAGGGAATTGCAGCTGTTTCTGCGCGAATGCCTCGAGCGCGGGCTGACCTCGGTTCGAATCGTGCATGGCAAAGGCACGCGGTCCGGACCCGACGGTCCGATCCTGAAGCCGAGCGTCCAGTACTGGCTCGGGCTCTGGGACGAAGTGCTGGCCTTCGCATCCTCGCAGCCGCGCCACGGCGGCACCGGTGCCGCATACGTGCTGCTCAAACGGTAGGCGGTTGCGCCGCAACGAAGGCGCGCCCTCTATTCGGGCGCAGGCGGCACGTCGACGTTGCCGATCTGAAAGAACGTCTCGTCCGGACGGACCAGACCGAGCTCCGAGCGCGCGCGCTCCTCGGCGGCCTCGTTGCCGTCTCTCAGGTTGACGATCTCGGCCCTGAGCTCGGCGTTCTGGCGCACCAGCTCGGCATTGGTTGCGGACTGCGCCGCGACCTCGAGCTCGAGCGCCCGGAGGCCGGGGCGCCTGTCGTCGCTGAACCAGAGCTCGATCTGCATCGCGATCAGAGCAAAGGCGAACAATGCGATCGTCCAACGCATCTCGTGAAACAGCCCGTCCCCACTAGAGCTCGACCGGAAATGCCCCGGCGCCGGCATACCGAGCGCGGCCATTCAGCTGCCGCTCGATCCTCAGGAGCTGATTATACTTGGCCAGCCGATCCGACCGCGACAGCGACCCGGTCTTGATCTGACTCGCATCGGTAGCCACCG
>JASFSD010000251.1:0-4882 GCA_050114575.1 Gammaproteobacteria bacterium
TATCAGGCCGAGTACGCCAAGTCGTTCGTCGAAAAGTGGGATGATCTGATCGATTGGAAGGGTCGTCGCGAATCGGAGGGTGAGTTCTTCATCGAGGTCCTTCGTGAGCACGGTGCGAAGAAGGTGCTCGACGTCGCAACCGGAACCGGATTTCACTCCGTGCAGTTGCTGAAAGCCGGATTCGAGGTCACGAGCGTGGACGGCAGCCCGACCATGCTGGCGAAGGCCTTCGAGAATGCGCGCGACCAGGGCTACATTCTGCGTACGATCCAGGCTGACTGGCGATGGCTCAACCGGGATGTCCACGACCTCTATGACGCCGTGATCTGCCTCGGGAATTCCTTTACTCATCTGCACGAAGACAACGACCGGCGCAAGGCGCTGGCCGAGTACTATGCGACGTTGCGTCACGACGGCATACTTGTTCTCGACCAGCGTAACTACGACGCGCTGCTCGACAAAGAGGTCGAGCCTTCGCACAAGTACTACTACTGCGGTGAGGATGTCACCGTCGAGCCTGAGCACGTCGACGATTCGCTCGCCCGGTTTCGCTACAGCTTTGCCGACGGCGATACCTACCACCTCAATATGTTCCCGCTGCGGAAGCAATACGTGCAGCGGCTCATGAAGGAGGTCGGGTTTCAGAAAGTCTCCACCTACGGCGACTTTCAGGAAACATATCGAGACAAGGAGCCGGACTTCTTCGTGCACGTGGCCGAAAAGGCATACGCCGATGACGACGGTGAGTCATGAGCGCAGCTTCGCTTGCCGATCCCGTCCAGATCGCCCGGGATTACTACAACAGCGACGACGCTGACAACTTCTATTACGAGATCTGGGGCGGAGAAGATATCCACATCGGGCTCTATGAGAGCGAGTCCGAGCCGATCCCGACAGCCTCCGAAAGGACGGTTGCCACGATGGCCGCGGAACTGGCTGCACTCGATGCGCAGTCGCGAGTCGCCGATTTCGGCGCAGGCTACGGGGGTTCGGCGCGATGGCTGGCTCAGGCTTTCGGCTGCCATGTCAGCTGCGTCAACCTGAGTGAAGTGCAGAATCGGCGCAACCGCGAGATCACGGCTGCCGCGGGCTTGAGCGACCTGATCGACGTCTACGATGCAAGCTTTGAATCGGCGCCGCTCGAGGATGCCTCATTCGACTGTGTCTGGTCTCAGGACTCGCTTTTGCACGCCGGCAAACGGCACCGGGTACTGGAAGAGGTCGATCGCATCCTGAAACCGGGCGGAGAGTTCATTTTCACCGACCCGATGCAGGCCGACGATTGTCCGCCCGGTGTGCTGCAGCCTGTGCTCGATCGGTTGCATCTCGATTCCCTCGGCTCGTTCGCCTACTACCGTGCCGCAGCGAAGAAGCTCGGGTGGACTGAGCTCGGAATCCGGGATTTGACCTCACAGCTCGTGAATCACTACACGCGGGTTCGTCAGGAATTGGCAATGCGCCGGTCTCAACTCGCCGATCGGATTTCCGAAGAGTACGTGGACCGCATGCTGCAGGGGCTCGGAAACTGGGTTGACGCAGGCGTGAACGGGCACATCGCCTGGGGCATATTGCACTTTCGCAAGTAGGCTGGCATCCGTTCAGGCCAGAAACTGGATATAGCGTGTCCCTCGCGGCAAGAAAGTCCTCTTCGACCTGAACGTAATGGTTCTAGCGGCGAGCTCGATTCCGATCATCGTCATGTTTTTGAGCTTTCATCGGTGGCCTGTTGCCGGCCGAGTGGATACGGTGTGCGGGCCGAGCTGAGAAGATTCAGTTCTCCAGCGAAAACATGAGCCGGCGCAGCCCGGCGTTGACCGTGTCTCGCTTGGCCGTGCTCAGTCCGGCGAGACTCGATTCCGCGGCCCTCAGACGCGTATTGAGCGCCAGGTTTACGACCGATACGCCGTCACTCGTAAGCGATATTCTTACGCCGCGACGATCGTCCGGGTCGGGTCGCCGACGCACGAGCCCTCGCGCCTCCAACTGATCGATGCGGGTCGTAACCGTCCCAGTCGTCAGCAGGGAGGATCTGGCCAACTCGGTCACCGGCAACTCGTAAGGCGCACCCTGGCGACGGAGCGCCGAAAGGACATCGTACTCCCAGGTTTTCAGCCCCAGCTCCGCCAGTGCGTCGGCACTGCTCTTCTGGAACCGCTTTGCCAGCAGCTCGACGCGGACCACGAGGCCCAGCCCCGACATATCGAGCTCCGGGCGCTCTTCCCGCCACTGGTCGACCAGCTTGTCTACCGAGTCTTCGATCATTGGCCGAGCACCCTAACAGGATATTAATTGGATATCAAATTACTTGACATCAAATAAAAAAGGCATATCTTGACATGGAATGAGCAGCCCCCTTTCCGTGGGGAAGCAACGGAGTGGAGGAAATCGACGATGAAATTGCGGCGTCCCGGAAGCGGTGGGTTCGATGACGGACTTGGCGCCGACGACGATGCGGACTGGCCGGCGGCAGTGCGACGCCTGGCTGCCAGAGTCGAGCACGGCAGGGCTCACGAGCCACGCAAGCTCAAGCGCCCCCGCCCGAAGGCCGACGAGGATCCGCTGAAGCGGGTTACTCGCGCCAAGCCATGGGGCGTGCCCAATTGACCTGCGTGGCATGCAAGTGATCTGCGCGCGACGCGAGGCGTGAGCGAGAGTCGGATCTACAACCTACACCCGGCTTCCCATTCGGAAGCACGTTCCCATAAAACCAGAGGCTGATCTAAAGTGGCAAAACCCTCACCGGCGCGCGCTGTGCGCCGCGTCGACCCGCAGCCGCCTGCTGTTGCGACTATCGGACCTGTGGAGGATCTCGAGAGTTACGTCAAAGCAGATTGGTGGAGACAGATTTTCAACGCCAATTATCTTCGGACCGATGGCGATGTCGTCGACGATCCGGAGATCACGGCGCTCGAGGTCGACGCGTTTCTAGCGCTGCTCGAGGCGAATCCGGATGACCGCATCCTCGATCTTTGCTGTGGCCAGGGCCGTCACGTGCTCGAGCTCGCGCATCGCGGCTTCAAGAATTTGACCGGAGTCGATCGATCGCATTACCTGATCGCGCGAGCCAAACGCGTCTTCCGCCAAC
Source organism: Gammaproteobacteria bacterium (assembly GCA_050114575.1). Classification (GTDB taxonomy): domain Bacteria; phylum Pseudomonadota; class Gammaproteobacteria; order Steroidobacterales; family Rariloculaceae; genus DATCZB01. The sequence goes on from JASFSD010000251.1 coordinate 3,086, forward strand.
AAGGGCTTGTTGCGACCTTGCGCGAGGGCGATGCCAGAAAGCTCCGCTTCCCCGAGGACTCCTTCGATATTGTATATATTGGCGGCAATAGCTTCGGCTATTTCGAGACGATCGAAGACGACATGGCCGTGTTGCGCGAGATACGGCGGTTGCTCAAGCCGCAAGGGGAGCTACTCATCGATTTCACGGATGGTGACTACCTGCGTGAGAACTTCGAGGCAAGAAGCTGGGAATGGATCGACAAGCAGTATTTCGTTTGTCGAGAGCGGTCATTATCCAGGTCTTACGACCGGCTCATCTCAAGAGAAGTCATCACCCATACGAGCAAGGGTGTGATCGCCGACCAGTTCTATGCGGAGCGGCTGTACAACGAAGCCGAGCTGCGTGACCTGCTCGCTAGCGCCGGGTTCATTCCCGCGCAGTCGAGGAGAATCTCGACGATCTCGAAGCGAAACCAGGATCTCGGGATGATGGCGCAGCGCATCGTCCTGACGTCGCGCTCGGACAAAGTCGAACGTGCGGCCGTAGTCGAGAGGAAGAGAGTTCGGAATGTTGTCGTCGCGTTGGGCGATCATCGGCGGAAGGACTCGGTCAAGCCGGGCGGAACGTTCGATCAGGACGATTTTCATACGGTTAACGAGCTCAAGAAGGCGCTTGGCGGTATCGACGATTACGCTTTCTCGTTCGTGGACGATCACGCTCAACTGATCGCATCTCTTGCTAATCCTGCCTCGCCGATCGATCTCGTCTTTAACCTGTGTGATGAGGGCTTCAACAATGACGCTACCAAGGAGCTGCACATCCCGGCACTCCTGGAAATGCTGGGCCTCCGGTACACGGGGGGCGATCCCCAATGCCTGGCCTATTGCTACGATAAGTCACTCGTTCGCGGATTGGCTTCGGAGCTTGACGTGCCGGTTCCGGCGGCGTTCATGGTCATGCCGGAAGACACCGCGTTCATCAGCCTGCCGCTCGAGTTTCCTCTCATCGTCAAGCCGAATTTCGGCGACTCGAGCATTGGCATTACCGTGGACAGCGTATGCCATGACGTGAAGCAGCTGGAGCAGGCAATCGCCAACGTTAGGCAATGGGCGGGTTTCGATGAGCCTGTTCTCGTCGAGCAGTTTCTGACCGGTAAGGACCTAAGTGTCGGGATAATCGGTAATCCGCCGGATGCGTATCAGGTCCTGCCGATAATCGAAGAGGACTACGCGGCGATTCCATCTCACCTGCCGCGTATCTGCGGTTACGAGGCCAAGTGGGATCCGCTCTCCGTCTATTTCCAGGGCATTCATTCGGTGGTCGCGGATCTGCCGGCCGAGACGTCCGGGTTCCTGACCGCCAGCTGCATCAGGCTTTTCGAGCGGCTGGGTTGCAGGGATTACGCCCGATTCGACTGGCGCCTGGACGACACCGGGACGCCGCGACTGCTCGAGGTCAACCCGAATCCCGGCTGGTGCTGGGACGGGCATCTGGCGCGCATGGCGGAGTTTGCAGGGATGGATTACCGGGCGATGTTGCGCGAGATCCTGCGGGCGTGTGAGGAGCGGCTGGCATTGGGCCGCAGTGTCGGTGCGAGCAAGGCTGCGCACTGAGCCTGCCCTATCACGACGATCGCTGTGCACAAGTTTTCGAAGCGTCTCATCGACGTGATGGGTATGCGCGACATCGTGCAGCGCCGTATCCCCGTGATGACTCTCGACAGCAGAAGCTCCGGGCCCGTGGTCTGGCTGACAGGCTGCATACATGGCGACGAGCCAGGCGGCGCGGTCATCATCCACGATGTATTCCAGGTCT
>JASFSD010000252.1:0-4877 GCA_050114575.1 Gammaproteobacteria bacterium
GCCGAGGATGCTCTTCTGTCTTTCTTCGGGCAGCACGTAAAAGCCCTTCGAACGCTGCAGCGGATACCAGACGACCCATTCGTTGCGGGGGTCGACGAGCTTGGTCAGCGGTCGCGTGATCAGCGTTTCTTCGAGATCGGGCTCGTAGCCGATCGAGTAGCTACGCCCGAGCATGTCGAACTCGGGCTTGTAGTCGTAGACATCGAAGGGATCGGAATTGAAGGCGTCGCGCAGCGTCGTGACGAAAGCCGACGGGTCCTCGCTCGCAACCATGACTCCGATGCCGTAGGGGTCGTTGATGTCCGCATAGATGGCTGCGGTGAGCCCGGTGTCCTCGAGTGCCTTGATCGCGCGCCTGGTGTCTTCGACGTCCGTAAAGGCCGTGAATTTCATGAACAGCCGCCGGTTCAGGGAGATGACTTCCTTGCCGCGGCGGCCTTTCTCGCTCAGGTCGAGCGGGCGGACGACGGCGGGGTCTTTGGACGCTTCACTCATCGGGATTCCTCTTTCACTGTCTGCAGCAGCGCCTCTACGCTGGCAATCGGAGTGGTTGGAAGGATGCCATGGCCGAGATTGACGATGTGCCCGGTCGCATCGACGCGCTCGAGCAGCGCTTCGGTTGCGGTTCGCGTCGCGTCGGGACCAGCGAGCAGCAGGGCCGGGTCGATATTGCCCTGAACGGCGCGTTCGGGATACTGCCGCTGGAGCTCGCCGAGGTCGAGCCGCCAGTCGGTTGCGAGCGCTTCGGCCGGCAGCGCGGCATAGGCGTCGACGAGGTGCGGCGCGTTCTGCAGGAACACAATTCTGGGCACGCCGGCTTCGCCGACGCGCTCGAGCAGACGCTTCAAGTGCGGCTCGATCAGCCGCTGCCAATCCGCGAGCGATAACAGCCCGGCCCAGGAGTCGAAAATCTGCACGGCATCGGCACCGGCCGCATGCTGAGCGATCAGGTAATCGGCCATGAGGTCGGTCAGCTTGGTGAGCAGCTCGTCGAGGAGCTCGGGCTCCGCTGCGGCGAACGCCCTGAGCGTCGGAAAATCCTTTGCGCCGCGCCCCTCGACGAGGTAGGCGGCCAGCGTCCACGGCGCGCCGCAGAAGCCGAGCAGCGCTGTCGTCGGGGGCAGCTCGGCACGGACGAGCCCGAGTGCGGCGATGACCTCGGGTGCAACATCGGAATCCGGCCCATGCAGCCGGTCGAGATCGGCACGGGTGCGGATGGGATCGGCGACGACGGGCCCCGGATCGAAATCGAAGTCGACGCCGATCGCAGGCAGCGGGCTCATGATGTCGGCGAAGACAATCGCCGCGTCGAGCGGGAAGCGCCGGATCGGCATCAGCGTGACCTCGGTGGCGAGCTCGGCGTTGCCGGCGAGGTCCTTGAAGCTGTGATCCTTCCGGAAGCGGCGGTACTCGGGCAGGTAGCGTCCGGCCTGGCGCATGATCCAGACCGGACGCTCGGCCGTCGGTCTGCGCGCCATCGCTTCGAGCAGCAGTTTCCCCGAAGAAGGGTCAGAGCCCTTTCCTTCGGAAAGGGCTCTGACCCCTTTTTGGATCCCTTGTCGATCACTCGTCATGCGTGCCCTCCTCTGGCTCTTGCGTAAACCGGTAACCCACTCCGCGCACGGTATGAAAGTGGGCTGGTTCCTCGGGGTCGCGCTCGAAGCGCTTGCGAACCCGGACGATGAAGTTGTCGATCGTCCGGGTCGATGGGAAGACCTCGTAGCCCCAGACGCGGTCGAGAATCTCCTCGCGCGTCACGATCTCATTCGCACGCTCGGCGAGTGCCTGAACGATCATCGCTTCCTTGTGTGTCAGGTTGTGCTCGGTGCCGTCCCAGGCCCGCGCCTTGTAGGTCTTGAAGTCGATGCTGTTGCCGCCGAAATCCAGCGCGTCCGAGGCTTCGTCGTACCAGCGGCTGCGGCGCAGAATGGCCGCGACCCGGAGCAGCAGCTCCTTGAGATGAAACGGCTTGGTCAGATAGTCGTCGCCGCCGGCCTCGAACCCGCGGACGCGGTCTTCGAGCGCGCCTTTGACGGTCAGGAACAGGACCGGTGTCTGGATGCCGTCCCGGCGCATGCTGGCGCAGAGCTCGAGCCCGTCCATCTTCGGCATCATGACGTCGACGATCGCGAGATCGAAGCGCTCCGCCCGGACGGCTTCATAGCCCGCGCTGCCGTCGTAGGCGACGGCCGTTTCGTAACCTTCGGCAGCCAGGTTCTCGCGAATGCCGTCCGCGAGATGGGCTTCGTCGTCGACGACGAGGATTCGGGCAGGGCGGCTCATGCCGCGCCTCGTTCTGGCCAGCTGAGCGCGATCTCCGCGCCGCTGCCAGGACCCGCGCTCTCCGCACGGATGCGCGCGCCCGACAGCTCGGCCAGTTTCTTGACGATGTAGAGCCCGAGGCCCGTGCCCGGGGTCTTGCGGCGCAGCTCGTCGCCGAGGCGATGGAATTTTTCGAACATCAGGTTGGCGTCTTCCGGGGCAAAGCCGAGGCCGTCGTCGGCTACCGCGAGCTCGATGCGGCCATCGATCGACTCGACCCTGACATCGATGCGGTGGCCGTTGCCCGCGATACAGGCTTTGAGCGCATTATCGACGAGGTTGCGCAGGATCGTGTCGAGCGCCTGCCGATCTACGGCGAGCGAGATCGCGCCGGGCACGCTATGGCCGATCTCGACCGAGTGCCGTGCGGCCCGTTCTGCGAACGAGTCGACGACAGCGGTGACCACGGAAGCGAGATCCGTCTGCTCCACCCCCAGCTCGTGCCGCCCTTCCTCGATGCGCGTCGTGTCGAGCAGATTTTCGACCATCCGGAGCAGCCGCTCACAGTCTTCGAGGATGCGCTGGCCGAGCCGTTTCGCGTCCGGCTCGTCGGCGCGCATCACGAGCGTCTCGGCCGCGAGCTGCATGCTTGCGAGCGGGCTCTTGAACTCGTGCGAGACTGCGGCGAGAAAGTTCTGCTGGCGGCGCCTGAGCTCCGTGTCGTGCCGCAGGGTGCGTGTCAGAACGCCCATTCCCCCGAGCAGCACGACGAGGAAGAACGATCCTTCCCAGAGATAGCGGTTGTTGCGGCCTTCGCTTTCTGCGGCGATGAGCTCCAGCGAATCGGCGGCGGGGACCTCGCCCGCTGTGAGCGCCTCGAGCTGATCCTGCACCGTATTGGTGTAGATGAAATTTTCAGTCATCCAGTAACCGACTTGCAGCACGCAGAGAAAGAGCAGGCCAAGAAACCCGATCTGCAGAAACCGGCTCGGATCGCGCTTCATCATCACTGGTCGAGCGCCGCCTGGAGTGCTGCGCACAATCGATCGAGATCCGTGATGGAGTGAACCAGCGAGATGAATCCGACCTCATAGGCAGATGGCGCGATCGCAACGCCGTCGGCGAGCAGTGCGCGAAAGATCCCGCCATAGACTTCGGCCGCGCCGGGATCGATTGCGGCGGCGGTCCGCGGCAGGTCACGCGTCTTAAGAGCGAGCCAGAAGATGGAGCCGATACGAGCGACAGCGGCTGCGGCGTTGGTATCCTCGATGACGGCATCGAGCTGATGCTCGAGATGCGAGCCGAGCTCGTCGAGCCGTGACCAGCCGTCTTCGTGCTCGAGCGTTTCGAGTGTCGCGAGGCCGGCTGCCATCGCGACCGGATTACCGGACAGCGTGCCGGCCTGGTACACACCGCCGAGCGGCGCAAGCTCGGCCATGAGCTCCCTGCTGCCGCCGAATGCCCCGACCGGCATGCCGCCGCCGATGACTTTGCCGAAAGTGGCGAGATCGGGCCGAATGCCGTAATGCTCCGCAGCCCCGCCCGGTCCGAGTCGGAAGCCGCTGATGACCTCGTCGAAGATCAGGAGCGTGCCGTGGCGATCGCAGAGCGACCGCAGGTGGCTCAGGTATTCCGGCCGCTGGATCAGGAGGCCGTTGTTGGCTGGAACGGGCTCGATGATAACGGCGGCAATTTCTTCGCCCTCGTTGGCGAACAGCTCGTCCAGCGCCGTTTCGCTGTCGAGCGGCAACACGCGCGTCAGCTCGGTGAACGCCTCGGGCACGCCGGCCGACGACGGCTGGCCGAGCGTCACGAGGCCGGAACCTGCGGCCACGAGCATGTGATCGACGTGACCGTGATAACAGCCTTCGAATTTGACGATGAGCTTGCGTCCCGTCGCCCCGCGAGCGAGCCGGAGCGCGCTCATGACGGCTTCGGTGCCGGAGGACACGAACCGCACCTGCTCGACGCCGGGATAGAGTGAAACGACTTTCTCGGCCAGCGCGATCTCCGGACGGCAGGGGGCTCCGTACGAGGTCCCGCGCCGCGCCGTCGTCTCGACGGCTTCGATGACCTTCGAGTGCGCGTGCCCGAGGATCAGCGGGCCCCAGGAGCCGACGAAATCGACATAGTCGTTGCCGTCGACGTCGGTAATCGTCGACCCATGCGCGCTCGCGATGACGAGCGGCTCGCCGCCGACGGCGCCGAAGGCCCGGACCGGGGAATCGACGCCGCCCGGCAGCACCTCGAGCGCGCGCTCGAACCAGGCTTTGGACTCGGGTCCTGCAGTCACAGCCAGCCGCCCTCGAGCGCGTCGCGCGCATGATAGGTGATGATCTGATCCGCGCCGGCGCGGCGGATCGAGAGCAGGTTCTCGCGCACGATCGCCGCCTCGTCCAGCCATCCCTGTGCCGCTGCCGCCTTGACCGCCGAGTACTCGCCGGAGACGTTGTAAGCGGCGAGCGGCAGGTCGCTGGTTTCGCGCACGGCGCGGATGACATCGAGATAGGGCAGAGCCGGCTTGACCATGAGAAAGTCCGCGCCCTCGGCCGTGTCGAGATCGGCCTCGCGCAGAGCTTCGAGCAGGTTGCGCGGGTCCATCTGGTAGCTCTTGC
>JASFSD010000253.1:0-4869 GCA_050114575.1 Gammaproteobacteria bacterium
AGCGCAGCGGGTGATCCCTGTCGTCCGACGACTCCGGCTGAGCCATAAGAAACTGCACCATGGCACCGAGCAAACCGACCGTCGTGATTTCGTAGCGGCGTACGGTCTCCCAGAATCTCGAAACGCTGAATGACTCGACGGCGACCGACGAACCGCCGTGAATTAGGGCCCAAAGCACGGCGTACGGGCCGCCGACGTGAAACATCGGCAGCTGCAGCAGATTGCGGTCGCCTGGCCCGACATTGCGAAACCCGGTGGCGGCCGTGTAGCTGTGGGCGTAGGACGACAGGACCCCTTTGGACGGGCCGGTGGTACCCGATGTAAAGATGACCATCTGTGTTTCCCACGGCGCGATCTCGCGCAACGCAGGTGATTGGCCTGCGTCGGTCAGAGCTTCTTCGCCGACCAGCTCGATGGCACGAAAATTCGGGCGCTCATCGCCGAGCACGACGACGGATCGCAGGCCGGCCGTGTCGATGGATGCCAGCCGTTCGATGAGGCGCCCGTCGGCGAGCATGAGGCTTGCACCCGACCGCCTGATGACGTGCTCGAGCAGGCCGCCGCGATAGCTCGTGTTGATCGGCACGTAGACGGCACCGAGGTAATTGAGCGCTAGAAACGTTGCGACGGCCGTCGGGCTGTTGCCCTGCCACGAGAGGACGAAATCGCCCCGGGACACGCCCAGCGACTCGAGGCCGGCAGCCGTGCGCTCGACGCGTTCGAGAGCGCCGGCGTAGGTCCAGCGCTCGCCGCTCTCGAAGAGCATGAAGTCCGCGTCGGGGCGTTCTGCTGCACGCTGGATCAGCAGTTCACGTACGACACATTCGCTGGCGTTCGGCAGGCGCGGGGAACCAGTCATGCCGCGATCATTGCGGTCGGAGTCGGGGCGGCAGGAAGCGGCACTGGAAGATGATGTCCTCGGTGTTTCGGCCCGTGAAGCCCGCCGCGTCGGTTATGACGACGCGGATCGGTTCAGCAGTCACGGCGTCGATCTCGACCAGAAAGATAATGCCGCACTCGGTCTGGAGCAGAAAACGCCAGGTGAGCTCGAGCTCCGTCTGCGACACGACCTGGTAGCCGAGAGCTTCCTCGAGAATGTTGTCGGTTGCTTCGACGCGGTACGTGTCCCGCAACGCGATTCGGCTCGTCTCGCGGGCTTCCGGGGCCAGAATGACCTCGCCTCGTGTCGGCGGCGCCATGTCGTAGCGCATGAGGGTTCCGCTGAACTCGATGACGTCGGCCGATGGGGCCATTCGCAGGACGAGTCTCTCGGAGATCGGGATGTCATTGATGAGCTGATAGCCGCTGATTGCGATACCGTCGTTGCTGATCGTCGTCACGTCGTCGGCACTGAATTCGTCGATCCGTATGGCGATCGGATCGTGAATCCAGGTGAAATGCGAGAGACCGTTGAGGAAGATCTCGAACTCCTGCGCCAGGACGGTCTCGTCGACGGTTCCCTCGCCCGCCGGATTGAACTCGAACGCGCTCCAGAAGTTGAACTTGCCGAGGCTCGGGCCGTCGGCATAAGTGTGCGGCCTGCCGTCGATGCGGGTTCCGAAGTTGCCGGGGTGCTGGTCCGCGACCCAGCCGACCTGCAGGTGCCGGGCTTCGAGCAGGCCCGTCCTCGACTCGTAATCGGGAGCAAGCTCGCGACGCCAGGCGCGACTGTAGGCAACGACCGGATAGACGAGCTGGTAGTCGTCGCGATCGGGGAGGATTCGATACTCGTCGTCGCCGATGAACACCGTCCCGACGATCTCGGGGCCCGATTGCGAGACGGTCAGTCGTGCATGGTCGTCGGAGTCGGTTGCGAGCAGCGTGTAGTGAACCGCGTCGAAATCGCGATCGGTCTTCTGCTCGGCAACAGCGAGGCGGAGTGGATAACCTGCGACGGTCAGCTCGATCAGCGGTGCCGCCACGCGCGACTGCAGTCCGAAGGATGTCGTCGGAATCCTGCGCATGCCGGCGGCATCGAGACCGAGCTGGGACACGGGTTTCGCCAGGCTCGGATCCGGCGACGGGGGCGCCGTTTCGACCGCTAGGAAAACTTCGCTGTCACGGACGATGGGTGGGTCGGTCACAATTTCTCGGACGAGTATTTCCGACCGGTCGACGGTCCTGAGGTCGAGAAGATCGAACAGCCCGCCCTGCCCCGAGGCGGGTTGCGCGGCCAGGGCGATGATGGCGGGCATCAGCCCTCTTATGGTCCAGGGCGACATGTTTTCGATACTAACCGTGAGGTCATGCCAATACCACGTCGGGCGCAACCGTCCGGTTCGCTCGAGCTGCTGAAAGTGTGTCGGTAGCGAGGCAAAAGTGGCATCATGTGCGGCCTTTCGCACAGCTAATCACATAGAGAGAGGGTGGTAGGAGCTCACGATGAGTAATAACAATCTGACCTCCGTCATGGAGGCGGCCGGTGGTCCGGTCAATCTGTTACGAAATTCGAAGGCCGGGATCTACGTCTATCCGGTCGTTGCGCCGGAGTTTTCGAACTGGCGCAGTGAACAGATGGCATGGCGGAATTCAGCCGTGCTGTTCGATCAAACGCACCACATGGATGAGCTCATCGTCGAAGGCCCCGATGCAGCCGCGTTTCTCGAGTACGTCGGCATCAACAGCTTCGCGAATTTCGACCTGAACCGCGCCAAGCACTTCGTGCCTGTCACGCCGGCAGGTCACGTCATCGGTGACATGATCATCTTCCGCGAGCGCGACGATAAGTTCGTGCTCGTCGGCCGCTCGCCGACCGCCAACTGGGTCAAGTTCCAGGCCGCTATCGGTGAATGGAAAGTCAGCCTCGTGCATGATCCGCGTTCGGACAGCCGCCCGGATGGCCGCGCCATCTACCGCACGCATTACCGCTTCCAGATTCAGGGGCCTCAAGCCGGCGCCATCTTCGAGAAGATGAACGGTGGCCCGATCCCCGAGGTCAAGTTTTTCCACGTCGACTGGATCAACATCGGCTCCCGCCGCGTGCAGGCCCTGCGCCACGGCATGGCCGGCGCGCCGGGTCTCGAAGTCTGGGGGCCGTATGCCGACAAGCACTACATCCAGACGACCATCGCTCAGGCTGCTGCCGATGCCGGCGTAGACATGCGCTTCGTCGGCAGTCGCGCCTACTCGACCAATACGCTCGAGTCGGGCTGGATTCCGTCACCGCTGCCCGGCATCTACACCGGTGATGGCATGATGCAGGACTATCGTGACTGGCTCAGCGCCAACGATTACGAGTCGGTCTGCTCCGTGGGCGGCAGCCTCGTCAGCGACAATATCGAGGATTACTACGTCGATCCGTTCGAGCTCGGCTACGGCTTCTATATCGGCTGGAAGACCGACTTCATCGGCAAGGACGCGCTGACCAAGATCAAGGAGTCGGGTAGCAGCCGGCAGAAGGTGACGATCGAGTGGAACCGCGACGACCTGATGGATGTCATCGCATCGAATTTCGACGAAGGCACGCCGTACAAGTGGGTCGATCTACCGCAGCCGAATTACGCGTCGAGCAGCGCGGATCTTCTGCTCAAAGACGGCAAGCAGGTCGGTATGTCGATGTTCAATGGCTACTCGTACAACGAGCGCTGCATGCTGTCGCTCGCCGTTGTCGACCAGGGCATCGAGGTCGGCGATCAGCTGACGCTGGTCTGGGGTGAGCCGGAGGCAACCGGCAAGACGTCGATCGAGTCGCCGCACCGGCAGGCCGAGATCCGGGTCAGGGTCTCGCCGACACCTTACGCCAAGGAAGCGCGCGAGAACTACGCCGAGAGCTGGCGCACCAAGTCTGCCAGCTAGCCCTGAAAGAGGGGTCAGAGCCCTTTTCGAGAAAAGGGCTCTGACCCCGATTCGGGTCTTTTCTAATCCGCCAGCGAACGGCGTATGCTTCACGGCATGCGCTCACCGCTGATACTTATCCCGCTGCTTGTGCTCCCCCTGGCGGCTACCGCGCAGTCCGAGTCGGACGGCCGAGTGTGCCGTGTCGTCTCCGGCTCACCGGATGTGAACGAGGCCGGCGAGCTGGTTCGGCCTGTGCCGACCGACGAGCAATGTTCGCGCGCGTTGGCGCTTGAAGCGAAGTTCCTTGCGACCCGCCCCCGCGATTTTCGTATCGTACGCAACACGGCGCGTCTGCCCGAGCCGGTTCGGCTGTACATTGCAGGTATCGATGGGCTCGACGGGCGGCGCGGCCCCGTCAATGTCCAGGTCGGGCACGCACCGCGAGAGCTGGAGCCGATCGTGGTCTGGGTCGGGACCGAGCTCGTCGTGCTGGCTTATCGCGTCTCCGATTTCGCGGGCACGACGACGACTGTGGTGCTCGGAGACCTCGATTCCCTGACGGCATGCGCTTATCTGCGCTGGCGCGGCGGCGAGCTGCCGGCTGCTCTCTCGATCGAGGATATTCAGGATGAGCTCGGTCGTGGTCGCCTCGGCAACCGCCAGGCTCCAGCCTGCCATCTCGGCACGCTGCCCCTCGACTGATTGCGCGGAGAGGGGTCAGCGCGGAGAGGGGTCAGAACCCTTTCCCGGAAAGGGCTCTGACCCCCTCTTAGACTTTTACACAAAGGGCTCTGACCCCTTTTACTAGAGGTCCTCCGGATCGCCGTGGACGATCTCGCCACCGACGATCGTCAACACCGATTGGATGTCCCGGATCGCTGCGTCCGGCACCGCGTCGTCGTCGAAGTAATCGTCGCTGAGGACGACGAGGTCGGCATATCTGCCGGGCTCGAGCGTGCCGAGCACTTCTTCTTCGCCCAGGAACCAGCCGTTGGCCTCGGTGTAGAGTGCGAGCGCGTCGTATCGCGGCAAAGTCTGCCCTTCGTTAATGAGCTCGCCGCGTGCGTTCCGTCCGGTGACGACGTAATAGAG
>JASFSD010000254.1:0-4845 GCA_050114575.1 Gammaproteobacteria bacterium
AGTAGTCTGCGATCGAGCAGCCGACGATGTTGCGGTATTTATGCCCGTCGGTCAGGTCATCGACGACGATGACGTCATCGCGACCGAGACCGTTCAGTCCACGGACGAGATTGCTGCCGATGAAACCGGCTCCGCCCGTGACGATCAGCACGGCAGCGGTTCATTCCACATCGTAGAGCTCGTACCTGGCGCTGCAGTATGGACACTTCGCCTCGCCGGTTTCCTCGATCGGCAGGAAGACCTTGGGATGCGAATTCCAGAGATAGGACTCCTGCATCGGGCAGTGCAAAGGCAGATCTTTGCGACTGACGCGATAGACCTTTTCCGTATTGGCGCTTTTCAATTCCTGCTGGACTGTACCGTGTCTTGGTCGCGACATGATTCTCTCTGTCGTGCACGCGGGATTGCAGAGCGGCCGCATTATAAAGTAATGCCGCGCCCTGACCTCACCCTGCCGGTTCGCCGAAGGTCTCCTCCCACAATGCCTTGATCCGCTGGCGCAGCATCGCGAACGGTGCTGCGGCGACCAGCCGACCGCCGTCACTGAGCGCGAGCTCGTGAGTCTGCGCCCGCAGACTCAGGTAGTCGGCCTTGAGGCTCGCACAGGTCTCTGAGTCGACGAGGCCAGTGGCTTCGAGCGCTTCGAGCTGGCGCACGTTATCCGGATATTCGACCAGGGAGGGGTGCTCGTGGGCCTTGCTCAGCACCCAGTAATCGATCAGAAACTCGATGTCGGCGAGACCGCCGGGGTCCTGTTTCAGATCGAACCGGTCTTTGGTCCCGGTCCCGAGCTCCTGACGCATGCGCCGGCGCATGTTCGCAACCTGCTCCCTGAGATCGTCCCTTTTGACGCACTCGGTCAGCGATTCGAGCCGAATCCGCGCAAACTCCTGACACAGCGCCGGCGGACCGGCCACCGGGCGGCTTCTGAGCAGCGCCTGATGCTCCCAGGTCCAGGCCTCGTCGCGCTGGTAGCGGGCGAAGCCCGCAAGGCTCGCAACCAGCATCCCCGATGCACCGTCCGGCCGAAGGCGGGTATCGATCTCGTACAGGCGGCCGGAGCTCGTCTGCACGCTGAGAAAGTGAATCAGGCGCTGCACCAGACGAACGAAATAGCGCTGATTGTCGACGACGGTCGGACCCGTCGTTTCCTGCAGCTCACCGCTGGAATCGTGCAGAAAGACGAGGTCGAGATCCGAGCCATAGCCGAGCTCGAGGCCCCCGAGCTTGCCGTAGGCGACGACAATCAGCCCGGACTCGACCGGCGCATCCCGGCTGCCGTGCATCGGCACGCCGTATTTCTCTCGAAACTCGGCGCGGGACGTTTCGAGGCCGAGATCGATGACGAGCTCCGCAATGTCCGTCAGGCGATCGCTGACTTTCATCAGCGGCAAGCCGCCGAATCGGTCGGCGATTGCGACGCGGAAGACTGCGGCACGCTGAAAGTCCCGCATCGCATTGAGCAGAGCCTCCGTGTCGCCTTCCGGAATCTGTCCGATCTGGCGCGTGAGCGCCGCCTCGATCTCCTCGCGTTCGGGTGCCGAGTCGAACAGCCGCGGATCGAGGAGCTCGTCGAGCAGGATCGGATGCTCGGCGACCAGCCGCACGAGCATTGCGCTCTGATCGGCCAGGCTCAAGAGCCGCCCGAGCGCATGGTGATTTTCCAGCAACAGCGACAGGTAAGCCGAGCGGCGACAGACTGCGCGGATCACCGGCATGATGCGGTTGAGCACTTCCTCACGGCGTTCGCGCGTCTTCAGAACGGGAATCAGCGCGCTGACGAATGCGGCCAGGCGCTGCCGGCTGATCTCGTCCATGCGTCGATACAGGCCGCTCTGGCGCAGCTCATCCAACGGCTGCAGGCAGGCGTCAGCCTCGCCTTCGGCCAGCCGCGCCGCCTCCCACTCTGCACGCACCGGATCGTCTTCGACGCCATCGTCGTCCTGCCAGTGAAACTCGTCGAACGCCTGCTGGACGCGATCGCGATGTTCCGCCAGCGCCTCGGCGAGCGCCGGCCAGGATTCGAATCCCATCGCATAAGCGAGACGCAATCGCTGCGAGTCATCGGCCGGAATCTCATGCGTCTGCCGATCGTCGAGTGCCTGCAGCCGATTCTCCGTCACCCGGAGAAATCGATAGCTCTCGGCAAGCGCCTCGGCCCGGTCCGGATCCACGACACCGAGGCGCGCAAGTTCCGCCAGAACCTGCAGCAGATTCCGGGCACGGAGCACAGGCTCCGGCCCGCCGCGCAACAGCTGAAACTGCTGGACGATGAATTCGATTTCGCGAATACCGCCGCGGCCGAGCTTGATGTTGTCGTGCTTCTCTTTGCGGACGACGTCCTGGCTGATCAGCCGCTTCATCTGCCGCATCGCTTCGAGAACACCGAAATCGAGGTAGCGCCGATAGACGAAGGGCGTCAACACATGATCGAAGACCTCGACCGAATGCTCGGCCCCGGTGACGAGCCGCGCCTTCACGTAGGCGTATCTTTCCCAGTCCCGGCCGTGCTGCACGAGATAGGACTCGAGCGCACTGATGCTGAGCGCGAGCGGCCCGCTGTTGCCGAAGGGCCGAAGCCGGGTATCGACCCGGTAGACGATGCCGTCGGCGGTTCTTTCATCGAGCAGCTTGATCAGCCGCTGGGACAACCGACGAAAGTAGATTTCGTCCGTCTCCGAAGCATCCGGTTCCGGGTCCGGAAACACCAGGATGAGATCCACGTCCGAGGAGAAATTCAGCTCCTGCCCGCCGAGCTTGCCCATCGCCAGAACCAGCAGCGGGCCCGGCCGGCCGAATCGGGGCTCGAGCAGGTCGGCTGCCTTTCGCAGGGCGATTCGAATCAGGCCGTCGGCCAGATTCGACAGATCCGCGAGCGTCTGCTCGACTTCGGCGAACCCTGCGATATCGCGCCAGGCGATGGCCGCGAGCTCGACCTGGCGGCGGCGCCTGAGCGCTGCCATGGCTTCGGACTCGCTCGCCGCCGACAGGTCCAGCGCCGCCTCGAGCGAGGCCACAGTGACCGGCGCCGGATCGGCCAGTCTGGCGAGCAGGGCATCTGGCTGGCGAACCAGGGTTTCGGTAACGAAACCGCTGATCACGAGCACACGCGGGGCGGACTGTTCGAGCGCGGCCGGCAGCTCGACATCGACGTCGGCCAATCGAATGGCGGCCTGCGCAAACCGGTCCTCGAGACCGGGCGGCAGGTCGGCGGGGGCGGCTATCTTCACCCGCGCATCATACCTGCGCCCGCGATCAGGGTTTTCGGGTAGACGCGTTCTCGATGTAGACGATGAGGCTGCCCTTGATCGGCGCCGTCAGCTCCTCGGCAACGAGCTCGAAGTCGAGTGGAACAGCTTTGCCCTCGGCTTCCGGTCGCGCCCAGAAGCGTACCGGCTCGGCAAACGCGAGGGCGCGTTGCCCCGGGTACAACGCATCGAGCGCGGCCGCAACGGAAATCGTCCGCGTGCCGGAGCTGATCTGCGGATACCCGGCACTCGCACGTTCGTCAGGCAGGTCTTCGGCATAGACTCGATCCGCGATTCCGGTGCCTTCGACTCTAGGCATCGTGACATTGAGAACGACATCATGCAGCGTCACGTCGCTCTCGTTGCGAATGATCAAGTTCATGCGGTGGGCGCGCACCTCGTACAGATAGTGCGCGTCGGCAGCACTGTAGTCGATATCGACGTTCTTGAGCGCGCTGACGAGTGAGTCATCGCTGTGCTTCTGGAACGGCACTTCGGCGCCATAGAGCTTGGTGTGCATCAGACGCGTCAGCCGTGACTCGGTCTGACCCAGACGTTCGCGAGACCGGTCGTGCATCTCGAGCATGCCCTTGAGCCTCTCTGCCGCGAGCTCCGAGGGCAGCTTGCTGACCGAGAGCGGCGGCAGCGTCAGACTCGCAGCAGGCTCGTCACCGGCAAACGCGACCACCACCTGGGGCGGCGCCTCGAGTGTATTCTCAGGGGGCGCCTCGACCGCCTTCTCAGGGGGCGCCTCGGCCGGCGTCCTGGCACCTGTGAACATTCGCTGCAGGTCGGCGCGGCGCAGCGGATAGTTTCTGGCGCCACGGCGCACGTAGCCCTGACCCGCCTGGAGCTTCTTTCCCAATGAGCACGAAGCGAGATAAGGCGGCGAATCGCACTGCTCGATGCGTACATAGCCGATCAGGCAGCCGTCGAGCTCGACGGCCCTGACAGTCGCGGGCAGCTCGGGCTCGATGCACCGGGCGATCAGACGCTTGAAGCGTCGCCTGAAACTGGCAAGCTCATTCCGGTCGACACCGGTCAGCTCGCGAGGCTCGGCGCCGTCCGCGTCGACGCCCAGAATCAGAAACCTGCGCCCGTTGAGATCCGCGTTGGCCAGCGCCAGACAGTCGGCGACGACTTTGTCGTCGTCGCCGGGGCCGTAGAGCGACTCTCGGAACGCCAGGCCCGAATGCGGGCTTTCATACCGTATCAGGTGCGCGAGCGTGGTCATGAGACCCTGCACTGTAGGCCCGCGCGTCGCGATTTTCCGGATTCAGTTCAAATTGTGGGATATCACTCGACGACGGCGGGAAACCAGCCGCGCTTCAGGGCTCAACCGGATTCGACGTCTTCGGACCGGGCTTGCTCCCGGTGCGCGGCAGCCGCCGCGGAAACGTCGATGGAAGGTCGATCACCAGCAAAGAGCTCTGTGCCGAGTGAGAGCGCCTCGTCGCGCAGCTCGCGCTGGCGCGATCTGGCAGACTTGATCAGCTTCGCCGTCGCCTTCCTCCCCGCGCGGGCCCAGCCGGATTCGGCTGCAGCACGCAACACGGTCAGGTCGTTGTAGTCGCCGAGACTCTTGGCAAGTTTGTCG
>JASFSD010000255.1:0-4834 GCA_050114575.1 Gammaproteobacteria bacterium
GGAGTCATCCGGCGGCAGAAAGCCGGTGGCGTCGACGTTGAGCGCCAGCAGATCGCGAATGGCGTTGGAATACTCGGTTCGATTCAACCGGTGCAAACCCGGCGCCGGCAGGTGCAACTCGGCGTGAGCGTCGATCTCGCGCTCCAGGTAGGCGACGAGCTCCGCGCGATCATCGGTATCCAGCCTCGGGCCGTCCCCGGGCGGCATGAGGCCAGCGCGCAGTTTCGCGATGACCTTCTCCCAGGTCTCTGAATCGGGCGAGACTTGCGCGAGGCTCAATGATTCGAGATTCAGGTCTCCGGAGAGGTCGATCGCGTTATGGCAACCGAAGCAGTTGTCAGCGACAACGTCCGAGTGCTGCTCGACCTCGTTGCCGATCATGCCGCATCCGGATAAGAGAATACCGCCCAGCGCCGCGGCTCCGAGTAATCTGGAATTCACAGGCCCCTCCATCATCGACCGGTTGTGCGCCCCGCCCTGAAAAAGCGGCGCCACGTCCCGGGTTGCGCGCGCCCCCGCCGTTTTCGGGGACAGCCCCAATTGTATATCCAACCGGGTCAAAACGCTTTGCAATCGCCCTGTTAGACACTCGCCAAGGCTAAAGATTTCCCTAGGCCAGGTCGATTTTCGACAATTCGCGAGACCGCGCCGGTCGCGGCGAAGCACGGCACCCGCACCCAGCCCCCGCGAGCCCCCCCGAATAGCGGCAATCCGCAATTGTCTTTCGCCTTAAATCGGGTCAAATTGTCAGTTACTGAAACGAGCTAACCGGTCGTCCGTTGCGCCCCCCGCGACACGGCCAGATGAATGCCGCTTCTGCCATCCCCCTGGCGAGCGGCATTTTTTTATCTGCGCCAGATGTCCGCTGCGGGCCGAGCAACGTGATCCTCGGGGCGGTATTGGTGGCCGGACGCTGAGCAGAACCCCGCCGAATCCAGACTGAAGATTTCTTAACTCAGTCACTAAAGCGCTCAATCCGATAGTCAGGGCCGCAGCGAATTGAGAAACTACGCGGCGGCCGTGCGGTATCCGCCGACGACTCTGACCGGTAACCAATTGAACATCGGGGATTGTTCAGCAGACACGCGACGAACCCTGATCACGGTGGTTTGTCAAAGGACATGAGCTTGCGCACCAGATGATCTTCAACCTGCCCAAATCCCTAATCCGACATACAGCGCTGCTGCTGCTCCCCTGCTCGGCGGCTCTGGCCCAGATAGAGGATGTCGGCGGCGGTGGCATCCGGGTGTTCGCCCCGGTCTATTTCACCGAGTTCGATCCACTGACTGCGCTCGACATGGTCGAGCGCGTGCCGGGAGTCAGTACGCAGGAGAGCGAAGGTGGTCGCGGACTCTCCGGTGTCAGATCGAACCTCCTGATCAATGGCGAGAGGCCGCCGCCCAAAGGCAAGTCCGCGCGCGAGCGGCTCGACGAGATGCCGGTCGAGGGCGTGGTCCTGATCGAGCTCATCGATGCCGGCGCAAGGCTCGACATCGACATGCAGGGCTATCCGCAGGTCATCAACGTCGTTACCGCCGAGAATCGACCCGCTTACTACGAGGTCGTGACCGAGGTGCAGAAATCCGGCACGGGCGCCAACGATCAGCAGAATGAGCGCTCGGCCCAGCTCGAAGGCACCGGCTCGTTTTTCTGGGGCCCGCACGAGTTCACCGTGACGGGCAACGCCGACGACCGCAGCAACCGCTCCCCGTCCGAGTTCGTGGCTATCGATCCGGCCAACCCGGAACAGCGGATCTCGAGCCTGAACACGTTCGATGGCGAGGAAGATGCCATCAAGTTCGCGGCGCTGTTCGAGCTGCCCCGCGAGAGCTCCTTGAGCTTCAACAGCGAGTTTTCGAAGGATCTTCGAGGCTCCCAACCCTTGCGGCTAACGGCAGCTGACGCGCTCGACGCCGTCGACGAGAGCTTCGACTCCGAAGACGATCTGCGTGATTTCTCGGCGGAGTACATTCGCCCACTGGCATCCGCTGGCGAGATCATGCTGGCTTTCGTCGACACGACCTCGACGGAGCAATCCGCATCGATATTCCGGTCGGCCGATTTGTCCCGCTCCTCATTCACGGATTCAGAGACGGGCGAGACGGCCACTCGGTTGCTCGTCACCAATGCCCCGACTCAGCGCCTGACCTTCCGGACGACGGTCAGCAACGCGTTCAATTATTTCGAGGGCGGTTTTCAGATCTTCGAGAACGGTCAGGAGATCTTCATCGACGGCTCCGACAGCCGCGTGCAGGAAGACCGGCGCTCCCTGGACAGCTCCGTAGACTGGAACTTCACGGACAAGTGGACTTTTCGCGGCACCGTCGGAGCCGAGTCATACGAGATCAACACACGTGACGTTTCCAGCGGCTCGCAGACAGACCCGAAGGGCGAGCTCTCGATCTCGTTCCGGCCACAGCCCAGAGCGACCTATACACTGTCGACGAGCCGTTCGGTCGGCCAGTTGAGCTTCAATCAGTTTCTCGCCTCGTCCAGCCTCTCGTCGGAGATCGTGACGGCCGGCGCGAGCGATCTCGAGCCCGAGCGCCAGAAAAACCTGACCGCGAGCTACGATCGCCGTTTCAGTGATCGCGGCGTCATGCGATTCACGCTGGCCCGGACCGAAACGGAGAACCCGGTCCGCTCGGTCGCGTTGTCCGACTCGATCATCGTTTCTCAAAACACCTCGCCAAAGATCATCGACAGCCTGCAGTTGTCAGTCGACTTTCCGTTCGAGAGATTCGGCCACGAAGATCTGATACTCAGTGTCAGTGGTCTTTTCACCGATTCCGAAACCATCGACCCGATAACCGGCGAGATCCGCGAAGCCTCCAGCGGCGGTGGCGGCAACTTCCGTGGCGGTGGCGGTGGCGGCGGCAACTTCCGCGGTGGCGGGTCGTTCAGCGGTGGGTCCTTCGGCGGTGGGTCCTTCGGCGGTTTCACGCCGAGGCACTACAAGCAGATCGAGCTGCGCAAGGATCCCGGCGACGGCAAGTGGTCATGGTCGGTGTCGGTGCGCGACATTCAGCCGACGGGGAATTACTCGGCTCGTCAGATCCGCAACTCGACCGGTGAGCACCGCTGGAACGCGTCGTTCGCGTGGGAGCCCATCGACGGGCTCTTTTTCCGGACCAACATCGAAGGACCACGGACGCAGACGCGTGAATCGGTTTTCTTCGGCGCAGTCCGCGCTCCCGGTCTCGACCCGTCCTTCAGCTCGCTGACGACGACGAAACAGGGCCGCGCCGCGACGTTTACCGTCGAGTGGCGACGTGACCGCCTCGAGATTACCGGCAGCCTGAGCACGCGGCCGGAAAACAACACCGTGGAAACGCTGATCCCGTTCGGCGAAACAGCCGGGCCCTTCCTCTCGACTGAGATCGCGCGCACGCCGCGGGCGATGCTGAGATTCCGCGTCAAGAGCTGAACGCGCCGGCCCGGGGGCAGCCCCCTCAAAGCAAAACCGACCGATAGCAGTCCCAAGAGCCCCGAAACAAAAAAAGCCGGACGTCTAATCGACGCCCGGCCCTCTTCGACTGCGCAGAGCAATTCCGAAGAACCGCTCCGCCGTTTCTCAGTGACGATACTGAGTAACGATGTCGTCCAGCTCGAGCTGCTGACAATGGCCGCGCTCGGTGCCGATCAGACCACCGCCGCCACCAAACCCGGTGCCATCGGAAATCGTCATCAGCATCGGGGTCAGCTCATAGGGCTGCAGCAGGACTTCCGGATCCTCGACCGTCACTTCGTAGAGCATCTGATCGCCCTGACGCGTGAACTTCTCGGTGACCTTCATTTTCTCGGAGTGGAAGAAGCCGCCGCGAGCGAGCCAGGTGGCTGGCGTGAAGCCGATCGACTCGATCACGAGCGTGTCGCCCTCCCAGTGCCCGACCGAATGGCCCGTGTACTTGGTCTGGATGACCTGCCGCTCGTTGATCTCGCGGCCATCGGTTGCGATGACGCGGAAGTCGGAATAGCCGCCACCGCCATCGCCACCACGCCCGTAGAGCAGCGTGATGTCCTGCTCAGTATGAAAGATACGGCCCGGAGCGCCCTGCCGCGGAATGCCCATCGGCTGGCAGGTCATGATCGGGTCATAGCGGTTGGTCCACATGTCCAGATAGATGACCTCGTCCCAGTGCTCGGGCCGGTAGATCGGGCGATTCGGCCCGAAGCGCGACGCAGCCTCGAACGCGTAATCGATCGTCTGGTTCCATTGCGTGCTGCAGCCCTCGAGCTGAGTCGGTGCGCAGCGGCGGCTGCCGTAACGCCAGATAAAGAACTTGCTGCCGCTTCTCCAGCTTCCGGTGAGATCGGGCTTGCCATCGGCCAGACGCGGAGTCGGCGCCGTCGAATCCAGCACCGGCGCTTCCTGGTCCGTGCCGTACATTGCGACCGGCTGCGTCGGCATACCGCTCACCGACGGCGGCACCGGCACGACGACATAGACGCTGCCCGTTTCGGTCTGAGCCGTGGTCAGATCGCGAACGACTTCGCCGTTCTTGCTCTCGACCATTCTGCCGGCCATGTAGACCTCGATCTTGTGCAGCGGATTGTTGTAATCGTCGTAATCGCTGTAGTCGAATTCGTAGGTGTCGCGGCCGTGCGTGACGACGACGGAATCCGTCATGAAGCGATCGTCGAGCCGGGCGACGGCAGTGGCGCCGTCGACACCGGGTATCGGATACGTTATGACGGGCGTATCACCGTCCCAGGTTACCGACGTGTCACCGATCGTCGACGTGCCTTCCTCGAGCAGGCCACCGGGATTGCGCCAGACCCTGCGTATGGGAATACCGGCCCCGGCCAAAGCCGCCTTGACCGCCCCCTGCGG
>JASFSD010000256.1:0-4826 GCA_050114575.1 Gammaproteobacteria bacterium
AAGCCGAGGCTGCGATCCTCCGCAGCCCCTTCGACGACATCCCCGGCATCCGGTGTTATTGCGCCGGCAGAGGCCAGAGCAAAAAACCGCCGCCTGACCTCGGTGCTGTAATCCATAGACTTAAGCGTGAAGTTTAACGGAAAGGCTCAGGTGGAGCACCACTGCGGCGCGCCCTGAGCGACGGCGCGCAACCGGCGGACCTCCTCGCTGACCCGCCCGATGGCGGTCGCGATTTCCCGCTCGGTCGTAAACCGGCCGACGCCGAATCGCAGCGTGCTTTCCGCGAGTGCATCGGACAGGCCCAGGCTCCTGAGCACATGCGATGGCGCGGGATCGTTCGAGGTACAGGCCGAGCCCTGCGAAACGGCGATATCGGCCAGCGCATAGCGCAGGCTCTCGCCCTCCACGCCCGGAAAGCTGACACTCAGGATGTGCGGCGCGGACCGCGCCGGATCCCCGTTGCGGCGGACTTCCGGGATTGCCGCGAGCCCGGCCCAGAGCTGCTCACGCAGCGCCTCGAGGCGCTCCGCCTCGCCGCTGCCGGCGACGAGCTCGAAAGCCTTGCCGAATCCTGCGATCTGGTGCGTCGGCAAAGTGCCGGCGCGGATCCCGAGCGCTGATTCCCCGCCGTGGATCAGGGGCTCGAGCCCCACGCCTGACCTGACGTAGAGCGCGCCGATACCCTTCGGCCCGTTCACCTTGTGCGCCGTCAGTGAGCAAAGATCCAGTTGCGCGCCCCCGATATCGAGCCCGACCTTGCCTGCGCCCTGGGCCGCGTCGACGTGCAGCAACACGCCTGCGTCCCGGCAGATCCCAGCCACGGCCTCGACGTCCTGAACCGTGCCGATCTCGTTATTGACCAGCATGATCGAGACGAGCCGGGTCTCGGGCTTCAGCGCCGCGGCGATTCGGTCGGGCGCGACCATGCCGTCGGCATCGCAATCGATCAGCGTGACGCTGACACCACAGGCCTCGAGCGCGCCGGCGGTTTCGAGGACGGAGCGGTGCTCGATACGAGTCGTGATCAGGTGCCCGGAGCGTTCCCGGCAGCCGAACACACCCTTGAGCGCCAGATTGTTTGCCTCGGTCGCACCCGAGGTGAACACGAGTCGATCGCTCTCCGCGTTGACAAGTGCCCCGATTCGCGTGCGCGCTTCGGCGACGACACGCCGTGCCGCCTGACCCGCGGCATGCGGCGAGGCGGCGTTGGCGAAGCAGCCTTCCGCCGACAGGCAGGCCACCATGGCTTCGACGACGCGCGGGTCCACCGGCGAGGTCGCAGCATAGTCGAGGTAAATGGAGCGCTCAGCCATCGGGCTCTTTCCCGCGCGGCGATCGCTCGGGATCGAGCGACTTGAGCGCGCCGCGGAGAATGTTGATCTCGTTTCGATCGAGCTCGGCGCGCATGAACATGCGCCTGAGCTTGCGCTTGAGCTCCCGCGGATGGTCGGGATGCAGAAACCCGGTGCGGGAGAGCAGCTCCTCCAGCTGCTCGTGGAAGCCTTCGACTTCTGCCTGGGTCGCCGGCGGCGCCTCACGCTGCTCCGGCTGGGTCACCGGAACTTCGCCTTCGGCGCGGGCGAGCGCGGCCATGCGCAGCTCATAGCACAGCACCTGCACGGCCATTGCCAGATTGAGCGAACCGTACTCGGGAGCGGTCGGTATGTGCACGAGCGCATGACAGCGGGCCAGATCCTCGTTGGTCAGCCCGGACTGCTCGGGACCCATGACGATGGCGACGGACTCCGCCGGCAGTCGGCGGACGATTGCGCCGGCGCACTGCCTCGAGTCGACGACCGGCCAGCGTCCGCCGCGCGTGCGGGCCGAGGCGCCGACGACATAGCCGCAGTCCCCGACCGCCTCAGGGAGACTGTCGGCGACGGACGCACGTTCGAGGACGTCGTCGGCCCCCGACGCTCGGGCCGTCGCCTCGGCATGCGGGAAGTGCCTGGGCGAGACCAGCGCCAGATCGTCTAGACCCATCGTCTTCATCGCACGGGCGACGGCGCCGATGTTGCCGGGATGCGAGGTCTCGACGAGAACGATGCGAACGGGTATCTCCACGTGAAATCAAGTTTGTCTGCTGGGCCTGGTTATTCTACGCTGCACGGCCTCATGCACGGGATGGTCAACATAGCGATTCGCGCGGCGCGCAAAGCCGGCGAAATCATGATTCGTCAACTCAATCGCCTGGAGTCGCTCGAGGTGGTGGAGAAGGGCCGCAATGATTTCGTCTCGGGAGTGGACCAGGCCGCCGAAGCCGCCATCATCGAGGTCATTCGTGACCACTACCCGGACCACGCGATTCTCGCCGAAGAGAGCGGAGCCTCCGGTGATCACGCCGTGCAGTGGATCATCGACCCCCTGGACGGGACGACCAACTACCTGCACGGCTTCCCGGTGTTCTCGGTCTCGATTGCCGTGATCGAGGACGGGGAGATCAAGCACGGCGTCGTTTACGATCCGCTGCGGCAGGAGATCTTCTCGGCAACGCGCGGCCAGGGCGCCCAGCTCGACGGCCGGCGTATCCGCGTCAGCAAACAATCGACGCTCAAGGGTGCGCTGATTGCGACGGGCTTCCCGTACCGTATGACCGAAGACGGCATCGACATCTATCTCAGGATGCTGCGGGCGGTCATGATCGAGACGGCCGGCGTGCGCCGACCCGGGTCGGCCGCGCTCGATTTGTGTTATCTGGCGGCCGGTCGCGTCGACGGCTTCTGGGAGCTCGGCCTGAGCAAGTGGGATGTCGCCGCCGGTGCGCTGATCATCCGCGAGGCAGGCGGCCGCATCAGCGACTTCCGCGGCACCGACAACTTTCTCGAAAGCGGCAATCTCGTGGCCGGCACACCCAAAGTCTACGCCGCCTTGTCGAAGCTGCTCGCACCAATGGCCCGCGACATCGACTAGCAAGGCGCACAAAGATGGGGTCAGAGCCCTTTTCTCGAAAAGGGCTCTGACCCCATCTTTGACTCCGCCTTCGGTTTACGGCATGTCGTCGATTTCTTCACGCTTGGGCGGCATGAGATCCATCGGCGACACGTCCAGGAAGAGCGCGGCAGCGCTCGCGACATAGATCGACGAGTACGTCCCGACGACGATGCCTACGATCAGTGCGATGGCGAAGCCCTTGACGGCCTCGCCGCCGAGTAAGAGCAGCGCGATCAACACCAGCAGCGTCGTTAACCCTGTGATGATGGTTCGCGACAGCGTTTGATTGATCGACGTGTTGATGATCGCCTCGGCCGTGCCGCGGCGCATCAGCCGGAAGTTCTCGCGAATCCGGTCATAGACGACGATCGTGTCGTTCAGCGAATAACCGATGACGGCGAGAATCGCAGCCAGCACCGACTGATCGAACTCGAGCCCGAGCA
This sequence comes from Gammaproteobacteria bacterium, assembly GCA_050114575.1. Taxonomy (GTDB): domain Bacteria; phylum Pseudomonadota; class Gammaproteobacteria; order Steroidobacterales; family Rariloculaceae; genus DATCZB01. The sequence continues at coordinate 3,375 of JASFSD010000256.1, forward strand.
CCGAGAAAAACCCAAAAGTGATCAGGACGTCGTGGATCAATGCAGCATTGGCCCCGGCCGCGAACTTCCAGCGGAACCGGAGTACGATGTAAACGAACACCATGATCAGCACGAACAGCAGCGCAAGCCCGCCGTTATCGACGAGCTCCTCGCCGATCTGCGCGCTGACGGTATCGGCGCGCAGTCGCTCGATATCGGGCGCCGCCGCCCGGAGGCTCGCGACAACCTGTTCCGCGTAGTCCGCGGCCTCGTCGGCCACGGCCGTCTCGGCCTCCGCTGGCGGCAGACGAATCTGCACATCGGTAGCCGTACCGAAATTCTGGACCACGGCACCCTCGTAGCCGTTCGACTCGAGCAGAGCTCGGATGCCTTCGAGATCGGCCGGCTGGTCGTATCGAACGACGATCAGCACGCCACCCGTGAAATCGAGCCCGAACTCGAGCCCTCGCGTTGCGAGCGAAACGATCGAGATGATGATCGCGACGACCGACACGGCGAGCGCCACGACGCGCGGCCCCATGAAGTTGATACGCGGAACGCGGTCAAACAGCTGCATCTTTGACCTTGGTACCGATCGAAAGACCGGGGAGATTCTTGCGCGAGCCGTAGTACAGATTGACGACGACACGAGTGCCGACAATCGCCGTGAACATGGAGGTAAGAATACCGATCGACAGAGTCACTGCGAATCCCTTGATCGGGCCCGTGCCGTAGGCGAAAAGAACGAGCGCTGCGATCAGCGTCGTGATATTCGCGTCGGCAATCGTCGAAAACGCCTTGTCATAGCCGCCCTTGATGCTGGCCTGAGGCGAGTTGCCGTTCCTGAGCTCCTCGCGAATACGCTCGAAGATCAACACGTTGGCGTCGACGGCCATACCGACGGTCAGGACGATACCGGCGATGCCCGGCAGCGTAAGCGCCGTCGGCAGCAGCGAAAGCGCAGCAATGATCAGAACGAGGTTCGCGATCAGCGCGAGGTTCGCGACCACTCCGAAGAACCGGTAGTAAGCGGCCATGAACAGAATCACGAGCAGGAACCCGGCCGCGATCGCGAGCCGGCCCTTGCCGATATTGTCGGCGCCCAGGCTCGGCCCGATCGTGCTCTCATCGACGAGGACGATCGGCGCGGCGAGCGCGCCGGCGCGCAGCTGCAGCGCGAGCTCCTGTGCCTCGAACGTGGTCAGCCCGGTGGTCTGAAACCGGTTCGAGAAGATGCCCTGGATCACGGCATTACTGATGACCGTCTTTTCGGTAGACCGCTCGATGACCTCTTCACCGTCGCGATCGACGACCTCGAGCCGCTCCTCGATGAAAACCACGGCCATGCGGTTGCCGACGTTGTTGCGCGTGAACTCGAGCATGCGGTCGCCGCCGGGGCCATCGAGCGAGATATTTACGGCGGGCGCACGATTCTGGTCGAAGCCCGGCGTTGCATCGATGACCTGGTTACCC
>JASFSD010000257.1:0-4823 GCA_050114575.1 Gammaproteobacteria bacterium
GAGCGTCGCGAGCTCGGCCTCGAGGCCGCCGAGCCTTTCGAGGCGCGTATCGATAGCGTCCAGTTGGGCGTGAGCGGCCGGGCAGAGCAGCCAAACCGCCCAGACCAGCAAGGTAAATCTTAGGTGTGGCATGGTCGATTGCTCCCGATTTCGTGGCACGTTCAGGCGGAGGTTCTGTTGGACCTCAGCGCCCGCTCAGGCCGCCCGGCCAGGCGGGCTGCATATGAAACTGCGTGGTCGAGCCGATCATCTCCACGCGTCGGATCAGTCCTCTTTCTATCCGGAATGCTTCCGTCACGTCGATGCTCGTCTGCCGGCCGGCAAACGCGGCCATGCTCACGGGCTCTCCGGTCGTCGCCAGCGTGATCGATTCGACCGTGCCGCCCATGTCGAAGATGCAGTAGGCGAACACCACGCCGCGCTCGACGTCGACGAGCGGGAATCGCCGGTTGTGGATCTCCGTGACGATGCCGAGGTAACCGCTCTCCAGTTGTCCCTTACAGTCCTCGCCCATGTAGTCGAAGCCGCCCGGCGTCGGCCGGCCCGACGGCGTGTTGGTCGTATGCGCGCCGTTCTCGATCCGGTCGCAGTCGTCGGTGAAAGGATAGAAGCCCTTGCCGTCGTCGTTCTCGACGCCGGCGAAGTAGGCGTTCGCGATCTCGATAAGCTCGGCGCGAGTCATGCGCTCGGCAGGCGGAATCGGCTCGAGCCAGAGCGGCTCCGGCGACCCCTTGGCTTCCATCGCCTGGATATCGTTCGGTCCGCCGCCGCCTGGTCGAAAATACGAGGTCTCGATCTCGGTGATCCGGCCAAGCTGCACGCGCAATCTGAGCGCCATGAGCAACACTGTGTCGCCCTCGTGCATCGTGCCCATCCAGCCAGCCAGGCCCATGAAGGTATCGGCGAAGTAATGATTGTAGTTGCCGCGCGAGGTGGCCGTTTGCCAGAAGCCGTCGCCGAGTTCGACGATTCGCTTGTCCTCGGTGTACATGACATCCCGGGACAGCGGCAAGCGCGACGGATCGTGCGCAATGACGGCTGCGAGGTACTCGTCCACGAGCGCCTCGAGGCAGGCACGATCGCAGTTTGTCGGCACGCGGTCGGACGAGGCCTGGCCTTGCGCGGCGGCCGGCATGCCGAGAGTCAGCAGGATACCGAGGACGGCGGCGTTCGAGACGATTCGGAAGGTGTGTCGGTCTGGCGCTGTCATCGTTTTTTCTTCCAGGTCCTGCGCTCGGGTAACCGTATACCAATGCGTATCCGTCGTCGAGGCAAAGGAGAAACTGAAACCCTGGCAGATCCATCACAACGAGAGCGGACCTCACAAAGCTCTCGATCATCGAACGCCCAGCGAATTCGTGGCCATAATGGCAAACGAAGCTGGAAAATTCTCAGTTTGACTGGCTCGGCATCGGGGTTACCTTCATATGCTGAATCTCCCACATCAAGCCCGGCTCACTTCGAGGGGTACGGTCATGAGAACCACAGAATGACCGCCATGTAGCCGGAAATTCATGCCCCGCTGCAGCGATGTGCCCTCACGTTGGCACATCTCAAAGTAGGACAGGTTTTCGTTCTCTGCGGGCATGGCTAGTTTGTAAAGGCTAGCCTCAAGAAATGCCACCAAATGAGCCGAAAAACCCTGTTCGGCTAATCAACCAACTTATTTTGACGGACCACCAAGAAGCCATAGAGAGAAGCAGCATAACGATTGATGTGGCTATGAATGCCGCGCCGATAAGAAAAAGAAATGTCCCGAAGTATTGTGGATTTCGCGACCAGGCATAGATGCCTCGAGCAATTAGCTCGTCCTCTCTCAGTCCGTAAACCCGCGCGCGGCTACCGAAAAGTCAGTCGGCCAGCCGCGATCATCGCGGTGCCGGTTGCCAGGAATACCAGACCAATCGCCAGCGCCCATCCGGAAGGGAGCGGCAGCGATTCCCGGTCAGTTCCTGATGCGGCAACTACGGGCTGGCCGTCGTGATACCTATGAGAAGTCCCAGGTTCATGTGGCTCCGCCTGCCGAGCGGCATGTAGACTCAGTTGCTTGCAATCCTGTACGAGTTCGCAGACGATCAATGCAGTGAGGAACGCGATTACAGCTCTGGTCGTCCTGGGCCTGCTTGCTACGGGCTTCGAAGGCGTTGTCGATTCTGTGGATGTGGCGCATGATGGCGGAGCATCCGGTCTGCATGAGGAGCATCATTCTCACCCGCATGAACCGTCCGCGCCAGGTCATCCGGATTCGGATGGTCATTCCCACTACTGCCACTGTGGCATGCATGTTCCTCCGCTGTTCGCTTCGGTGACGGTTAATACACCAAGTCTCCAACACGTCACGCCTCGCAGCATTTCGTCGTTCCATGCAATGGTGCTCGGTCCGCCGCCTCTCCCGCCTCCGATAGTCTGAATTCCGTTTTTTCTTCGGAGACGATCGCGCATTGCGATCGTCTGCTATTGGCGTGCATTGGAGGAATCCAGGAATGCAGCACGGAAGTGTGTCGCGGCGACTATCGATCGCGGCGCTTTGCCTGACATCTGGCGTTCTGGTTACGGCTTTTGGGCAGGTACCGAACGAGCAGTCTGTTTACACATTACAGCGAGCGATCGACGAGTCGCTGGTCTCTAACCCGGGCATCCGGGCAGCCGGATACGCAGTCGACATCGAGCGTGCTCGTCGCGAACTTGCGGCGTTGCCAGCGCAAATGTCAGTCGAAACTGAAGTCGAGAATTTTCTTGGCAGCGGGGAGACCGGTTCGTTCGACAGCGCTGAGACAACCCTGCAGCTCTCCAGAGTGCTTGAGTTGGGTGACAAACGTGGGTTGCGCGAGGGTCTTGGTAGCGCACGAGTCGGCTTGGCGGAGACATCCATGACGCTGGCCAGACTTGATCTTTCTGCAGAGGTCGCACGCCGCTTCATTCATCTTATTGCTCTGCAGGAAGAATCGCTGATCGCGCAAGAAAACATTGCCCTCGCGCAAAGCACGCTTGAGATCGTTCGGCAGAGATTTGACGTCGGGAGCACATCGGAAGCTGAGTTGGCCACGGCAGAGATTGCGTTGGCCCAGGTAGAACTCGAGGCCGGTGCATTAGTCGCTCGGTTGGAAGCTGCTGGCCTGAGCCTGGGAACGCTCTGGGGTGACGAAGATTCCAGCAACCTGGCAGGTCGGGCGAATCTCTTCGATTTGCCCTCGCCTGCATCGCTCGGCTTCCTTAAGGCGCGAGTTTCCGGGAACGCGGACTTGCTTAGAAGCGTCGATGAACGCCGCGTTCTCGAGGCCGAGCGAAGGCTGGCGGAAGCACGGCAGCGTGCCGATCTGGGCTTGAGCTTCGGCGTGCGTCGTCTGGAAGCAACCAACGATTCGGCATTCGTGGTTGGCGCCAGTCTGCCTTTGGGCCGGCGTGTCAGATCCGACGCGGAGGTGGCGGCTTCAACCTCCTCGCTGAACCGACTGAGCGCGGAGACAGAGCAGCGACGTCTGGACGTCATTTCGGTGCTGGCAGGTTTGCATGCCGAATTGAAAAACGCGTACGACCGCTTCGTCTCACTGCGCGACTCGCTATTGCCCAGAAGCGAAGATGCTGCAGCACTTTATCGGGAAGGTTTCGAGGCCGGCAGATTCTCTCTGCTCGAATTCAATCGATCGCAGCAGGATCTTCTGACCTTGCGACTGTCAGCCCTTGCAGCAGCTGCGCACTACCACATGACACTCGTCGATATCGAGCAATTGCTCGGCGGGACCTATGAATCAGGAGTCATCCAATGAATCGCCAAACGATTACTTCAGTCGTTGTTATCGCGCTGATAGCGGCCGTGACCGGCGGAGCACTCTGGTATTGGGCAGGTGAGCCTGCACCGGCGTCGGAATCAGCAATGCAAAACGAGCAAGAGGCCGAGGAGTTCGAGCGCGGGCCTAACGGCGGCCGCCTGCTGGTCGACGAGTCCTTCTCGCTCGAGGTGACGATCTTCGAGTCGGGAATCCCGCCGGAGTTTCGCCTGTTTGCCTATGTCGACGATACTCCTGTGAGTCCGGTTGAATACCAGGCAACGATCGAGTTGGCTCGGCTCGGCGGTGTCACGGACGTTTTCACTTTCACTCCTGAGGGCGCTTATCTGCGCGGGATCGGACGTGTCCGTGAACCACACTCCTTCGATGTGGACGTTGAGGTGACTCACGGTGGAAATGCCCATCGCTGGACATACGAAAGCCACGAAGGAAGGACGACGATTCCCTCGCGGGTTGCGGAGTCGCAGGGTGTTCAGGTCGAGGCCGCAGGGGAGGCCGTGATTCTCGAAACGATCGAGTTGACCGGTACGATCCAGGCGGATCCCGGCCGAATCTCCGAAGTTCGTTCGAGATTTCCTGGTGTCGTTACTGAAGTAAGCAAGACAATCGGCGACAGCGTTACGCGCGGCGAGACCCTCGGCATGGTCGAAACCAATGAGAGCCTGCGCTCGGTGGCCATCACCGCACCCATTAGTGGACTTATCGTTGATCGCAGTGTGCAAAACGGACAAGTCACCGGCGATGAACCGCTGTTCGTCATCTCGGACATGACAGAAGTCTGGGTTTATTTGGATGTCTTCGGCCGGGATCTGGCCAGTGTGGCTACCGGTCAGCCGGTACGAATAGAAACGCTTAGCGGCGACATCATCGAAGACGAGATCGACTGGATTTCGCCACTCGTTGCTCATGGGAGCCAGAGTGTGCGCGCCAGAATAACGGTGCCGAATCCCGACGACAGGCTGCGGCCCGGTCAGTTCGTCCGCGCAACCGTGCAGATCGCTCAGCATCCGGTCCCGCTCGCGGTCCGGACATCCG
>JASFSD010000258.1:0-4821 GCA_050114575.1 Gammaproteobacteria bacterium
GATTGCCGGTAGCGCATAGGGAAAGAGCACGTTCTGAGCTACCGTGAAAAGCACCATTGGCACACCGGCTGCGGCGAGCGCAAAAATTGTCAGTTCGCGCCGCTCTTCCCAGTGGGCCCGAATCGTGTCCCGCGCCCGAAACAGGACGAAGCCGCCGATCACAGACCATGGCAGCGAGGCGATCAGCAGAAAGAGCCAGATGGTCCCGTGGGGAAGGTCGTGCACCGAGCCGTAGAGATCGCCTTTCCAATCCGCAACCAGGAAACGGCCGAGATTCTCGCCGAGCAGGAAATAGCGCAGGAAGCCCGGATGCTGCCATTCGGCTGCGGCATACCAGGGCAACGCGATCGTCGCCGCGAACAACGACCCCTTGACCCAGGCAACGCGGCGCCAGGCTTCGACCAACCTTCCCGTTGTCAGCGCCCAGACGATGATCGGCGCCATGACCAGAAAGGCAGCCAGCGGCCCCTTGGTCAGCAACCCTAGACCGATCATGCCGAACAAGAGCCAGTCCTGACCCGGCCCGCCGCCATGCATGCGCCGCCAGAACGCCAGCAAAGCAATATCGACGCATGCGATGAGCACGAGATCGGTCATCACGGCGGCCATGGCCGCGAAGAAGAGCATCGAGCCCATGAGCAGGAGCACGCCGGTGGCCGCTGCTCCGGGGCCGATCTCGCGTCGGACCCATTGGTAGAAGTAAGCGAGAAAACCGGCAGCCGACAGCAGAATCAGCAGGCGCGGGCCGAGTTCACCCGGACCGAGCAGCTCGATCCCGGCGGCGGACATCCACATCGCGAGCGGCGGCTTGGCGAGATAGGGCACGCCGTAGTCGTGCTGCGGCATGAGCCAGTCGCCGGTTTCGACCATCTTGCGGGACATTTCCGCGTAGCGTGACTCGGTCGTGTCGGTGAGCGGCACATCCAGCGCGAGCCAGAGCCTGCAGACGGCGATGATCGCGACCGTGCCGAAAAAGATCCAGCGACGGCGAGTCCGGCTGCCGCTAGGCTGCATTGATGGCTGCTTCGACCTGGCGTCCGCCGTTCGAGACGCGGCTTCTTTCCAGCCTCTCTGCCTCCGGCTCGGACGCCGCCGGGCGCAGCGAGGAGCAGAGGCCGGACTCGGAGGTTTTCTGCACGAGGTAGTTCGGCCGTTGCTTCGACTCGATGAACACGGCGCGCACGTATTGGCCGATTATGCCGAGAAAGAGCAGTTGCAGGCCGCCGATAAAGCACAACGCGACAGTCAGCGTCGCCCAGCCCGGCACGTCGACGCCGAGAACGATCGTCCGGAGAGCGATGAAGACCCCGTAGGCGACGGACATTGCAGCGACCGTGGCTCCTGCTGAGCCCGCCAGTCGCAAGGGCCAGTCCGAGAACGAAGTCAGCCCATCCCTGCCCAGACGCATGAGCGCTTCCAGGCTGAAATGGCTCGCCCCGCCATGGCGGGGCGCCGGCGCAACTGGAATGGCAACGCTCGGAAAGCCGAGCCAGGCGTACAGGCCTTTGGTGAATCGCACACGCTCGCGGAGCGAGCAGAGCGCTTCTACTGCAGCCCGGTCGAGCAGCCTGAAGTCGAGCGCGTCCCTGGGGATACGAACGGGGGCGCCGCGATTCACGCAGAAATAGAACAGCCGTGTCAGCACGCGTTTCAGAGCGGCCTCCTCGCGGCGGCTCTGGCGCACCGCGTAAACGCAGTCGTAGCCTTCACGCCAGCGCTCGACGAACTCGCCGAGGACTGTGACCGGATGCTGGAGGTCGGCATCCATTATGATCGTCGCATCGCCGCGCGCATGATCGAGACCGGCGAGCAGGGCCGTCTCCTTGCCGAAGTTCCGGGTCAGCTGAATCAGCCTGATCGGATAGCGCGCCTCGAGCCTGTCGACTATCTCGCCCGTATCATCCGTGCTGCCGTCGTCGACGACGATGAGCTCCAAGCGACACGGTAGATCCGCCGCTGCGCGAAACAGACTTTCGATCGTGTGCCCGATCGATGCGCTCTCGTCGAGTGCGGGTATCACGACATCGATCAGGCGGGGCGTGCGCTTTGCCGGACGCATTACAACTCTCGTTAAGGTGGTCTATAGGTTCAGTTAGACGGAGTGACTATCGATTTTCCTTCCCGGCGAAGGAAAACCGCCCGGAATCCCGTCCAACGGCAGTCTGGAACACAGTGAAAAGGCCTGCTGAATGGCTATTGCCGCCGAGAATATGGCTGCGGGACGATCCGATGCGCCTGCGCCAAGCCGACCACTGACAAATTTCTGGCAGCCGCGCTACTGGCCCTCCTGGCTCCTGATCGCGTGGATGAGGCTCACCAGCCTGCTTCCCTGGCGGTCGGCAGTCCGGTTGCACATGGGCATCGGCAGAGTCTGCTGGCGCCTGATGACGCGGCATCGAATTATCGTAGAGCGCAATATCGAACTCTGCTTTCCGAAGCTCGACGCGGACGGTGTCCGCCGCCTTGTGCGACAACACTTCGAGAATCTCGGTGCCTGCCTCGCCGAGACCTCTTTCGCATGGTTCGGCAGGGTCGATCAGTCACGTATTCCGTTCGTCATAGAAGGCGATGAGCATGTCTTTGCGGCGCTGGCGAAGGGGCGCGGCGTAATTCTCTACACCGGCCACTTTACGCCGCTCGAGATCTGCGCTCCCGTGCTCAATGACACTCTTCCGAATTTCGCATTCATGTTTCACCCGCGCCGAAACGAGTTGCTCGACGAGTTCCAGCGGCGCGGCCGCCGGCGCTCGTCCGAGATTTCGTTTCCGCGCGACGACGTCCGCGCGATGCTTCGCGCGCTCGCGCGCAACGCAGTCGTCTGGTATGCCCCGGACCAGTACTTTTCGAGCCGCGGAAGCACCGTGCTGCCCTTTCTCGGCGAACCGCAGACCGTCAGCACGGCTACCTGCCGACTGGCCCGTGCGAGCGGGGCCGCTGTGGTGCCGTTCTTCTACCGACGCCTTGCCGACGGTTCGGGTTATGTGCTTCGATTCGAGCCTGAGGTCGAAAACGCGGGCACCGACGATGTCGAGGCCGGCACGCGCCGGCTGCTGGCGGTGCTCGAGAACTTCATTCGTGAGTGTCCCGAACAGTACGCCTGGACGCACAGGCGCCTGAAACATCGGCCAACGGAACCGGCCGCGCCCGAGGAAGACAGCCGTGACACTGGCGGTTCGGCGGCACCGGAAGCCGATGCGCCGCGCCGGCGCTCCATCTGGACGACGCTTCTTGCCATCCTCGGTGTTTCTTCCTTTATCGCGGTGGCCGATAACGGTGCGTTCTTCAACAGCGTCGCCGCGGCGACACGCGGCGACGAGCATCAGGCTGCCATCGTTCTGTCGATGTTTCTGCTGATCGGTACGACGCTGGTGACTTTTCTGGCGCTGGCGATCGGCCGGCGGACGTTCAAGGTGGTCGCGGCGCTGCTTCTGATTACGGCGGCCGCCGCCGGCTATTTCATGAGCAACTTCGGCGTCCTGTTCGATCCGTCGATGATTCGGAATATTGCCGAGACGGATGTTCGCGAGGCAGCACCTCTGGTCACGCCGGCATTTTTTCTGCACGTCGCCGCATTCGGCCTGGCCCCGGCTGCAGCGGTCTTTCTGCTGCCGCTCGGCGGGATCGGCTGGCGGCGCGAGCTTACCGTTCGTGGGAGCTCCGTGCTCTGTCTGAGCCTGCTTCTCGGCGGTACGCTCTATGCGAACTACGGCCCGGTTTCCTTCTTCGCTCAGCAGAACCATGTGCTGCGCATGCAGATGAATCCTGTCTATCCGCTGTATTCGCTGTACCAGTATGTAACCCGTGCCGATGACAAGCCGCCCGCCGTTCGCGAACCGCTGGCGGCAACGCGTGTCGTGGCCGACGCTCAGGCCAAACCCACTCTATTCGTGTTCGTGATGGGCGAGACGGCTCGTGCGGACCGGTTTTCTCTGAACGGATACGAACGCGACACCAATCGATTTACACGGCCGTTGAATGTCGTAAATTTTCCTCACGTGAGCTCGTGTGGCACGTCTACAGCGGATTCCGTGCCTTGTATTTTTTCGCGCTACGGTCGGGATGGCTTCTCGCATGCGCGGTTCGCGTCGAACGAACCGGTATTCCAGACGCTGAAGCGCCTCGGCGTGAAGACGGCATGGCTCGACAACAGCACTGGTTGCAAGGATATTTGCACGCCGGCAACTTTCGAGAGTCTGGCCGGCGCGGCCGATCCCGCGCTCTGCCGTGACGATGTCTGCATCGATGAAATACTGCTCACCGACTTCGCCGGACGGATCGAGGACGATTCGCAGGACCACTTCATCGTGCTGCACCAGCGGGGCAGTCACGGTCCGGCCTACTACACGGACACACCCCGGCAGCTCAAGGAATGGCTGCCCGAGTGCGATGTGCCCAGCGTCCAGAATTGCGATCTCGCGTCGATCAACAACGCATACGACAACACGATTCTGTACACGGACTACGTGCTCGCACGTACGATCAGTCTGCTGCAAGAGCAGAGTGATCGATTCGCGACGGCCATGCTGTACGTCTCGGATCACGGCGAATCGCTTGGCGAGAAGGGCTTGTATCTACATGGAATGCCGTATGCGCTGGCGCCGCCGGAGCAGACCGGCGTGCCGATGATCTTCTGGGCTTCGCCTGATTTCTATTCCAGTCGTGCGATCAATCCGGAATGCCTGCGAGTCGCTGCGCAGGAGCCAACGAGCCATGATGCGATCTTTCACAGCATACTGTCGCTGTTCGACGTCGAGGCGCAGGCCTATGACCGCGGACTCGATCTATTCGCCGGTTGCAAAAGCGGGTCTATGAGCACTTCGC
>JASFSD010000259.1:0-4803 GCA_050114575.1 Gammaproteobacteria bacterium
CCGGCGATATCGGCAGCCATGTGATCAATCCGACAGGCGCCGAGAACCAGGTGCAGGGTGCCGCGCTCGATGGTATCGGCCAGGCGCTGAATCTCGCGATCACGTTCGAGGAAGGCCGCGTCACGCAGACGAACTTTCACGACTACCCTCTGTTGCGCATGAGCCAGGCGGCGCCGGTCGAGGCGCACTTCGTCAGGAGCGACAATCCGCCGACCGGCCTCGGCGAGCCGTCGCTGCCGCCGGCCATTCCGGCGCTCGTCAACGCGATTTACGCGGCTACGGGCACGCGAATTCGGTCGCTGCCGGTCGACCCACAGCGGTTGAAGGTGACCTGACAGCCGGCGGCGTATTGGCCGCGCCGTAGATGTGCCAGGGATGCGCCAGGCATTGGCGTCGTCCTCCGTGTCGATACAGACGCGTCCTTCCGACTACGGGCTACGGGCGCGCTTCGTCACCGTGATCCCAGAGCATGCGGGTCGCAAGAGATGCGCCCTCGGCAATGGCGCGCAGTTTGGCCCACATGATTGTCGGATGAACTCGCTGTCCAAACGGGCCCTGTGCAAAGCCGGAATCGCTCCCGGCTATGACCCTCTCCTGTCCGACCACACCTGCCATTCGTGCTCATGCCGCGGATTCGCCATTTCGATCGCGTAACCGCCGACCTTGATCTTGAGCACGAGGTCCACGATGCGCTTGATCTCGATATCGTTGGCGTGCGGCCCGTTCCAGCTGCCCCAGCAAAGGTGGTAACGGCTGCGCTCCTCGGGCACGCCCTCGAGCGCTCGGTTCAGCGCGTCGACACGTAACTCGGCCCAGGCGCGATAGGTGTCGCAATCCCCGATCACGTCATAATGGGTTGCCATGAAAGCGTCGTCGATCTGGACGACAAACCCGGCATCGACGATTGCCCGGTATTCCTTGTTGAGCTCATCCGCAAGAGCGAAAAGAAAGTCATCGTCGCTTTCATAATGCTCATCGATTCGATTCGGAGCAACGCTCGCGGGCGCTACTGCCGGCAGGAATGCGTCAACGACATCCGCTTGCTCCATGGCGTGCTTCAAGCGTGCAATATCGGCGTTGATCGCGCCGTCACGGTAACGCATCGGACCCGTGACCCTCAGGACTGACGGCTTGATACTCTCACGCAATCCGGCAAACCCTTCGGCTTGTTCGTATTTGTCGTAGAAATCCTTGAAGCGTTCGTAGTCCTTACCGCGAATTGTTGTGAGGGCGGCGTCTGGCTCCAGGAGCTTTCGCTCGAAGCCCTCCAAGCGCTCTATGATGTACGGTGACCAGGTATAGCACTTGCTGAATTCTCCATCGCTGACGATATCGATGCCGCAATCTTTCTGTTTCCGGACGACATCGTCGACTGCGGAGCTGAGCACGGCATCGAGATCCGGCGTATCTTCGCCGGCATAGAGCCTTTCGAGGATTGCTATGACTTCGGGCGGCCGGATCAGGCTGCCTACATGAGTCGTGAGAATTCGGTGCGTTGAATTCATTAGCCAGCCTTCTTTCGACGCGTTTCTGAAAATCCCCGACACCTTTCGAGTCAGGCGACCCACTCCGCGATGAGGTCGGCCATCCGGGTGACCAGTTCCGGCTGTCCTGTCAGGTAGTGATTGCCGCCTTCGAGTCGATGCGCCGTGGCACGCCGGCCTGCTGCGATGAGCCAGGCGGCACGCGTGCTGGGAAACGTGGAGCTATCGGCCGTATGCTCGAAGAAAAGAACCGGCACTGTGGTCCTGGCCAGATTTCGCGGGCCATCTGCGTTCGATGCCGACGACCACTGACTTAAGAATGCCGTCAACGAAGTGAAACGCCCCATGGCGTTGGCCCCGCAGTTCACCTGTCGCGGGTCGCCCCAAATGCCACCGGCCTTGCGGTCATTCGCGTCGAGGCGAAGATCCAGAAATCGCGGATCCGCATGCGTTCGATGGATTACGAAGGCCTGGTCATCTGGACACCGAGGATCTTGTCGCAGGATGTTGAGCCTTCCCGTCACCCAGCCTTCGATTCGCGCCAATCGGCGAGCCTGCGACTCGCGGTATCGCTTTAAAAACTCGTCACTGAAAGGGGGGCCATTCTCGGAATTGTACATGTCCAGTTCCGGATCCGTGGCCAGGTTATTCGATTCGTCCGTCACCGACGGATCGATCCATTCGCGCAGGAGCGACGCCCGCCCCGTGTGCGCTGCATTGAGAACGATCCCATCCACCGCTGGCAGATCGCTCTGGACCAGGCCTGTGCGGTCGCCTGCCGGCGTGCCATGCGCGGTGAGGTGTTCCGCCTGAGCCTGATAGAAGGCGGCCAATGCCCCGCCCCCCGAGTTCCCGAGCAGGAACACCCGCTCGTAGCCTCGCTCCTTGAGAAACTTGACGCCCGCGCCGAGGTCCTGGATCACGCGCTCCATGATGAGCATGGAATCGTTGCCGGCATAGCGCGAATTGAGCCCCATGCAGCAGATCCCGCGCTCCGCGAGCGCCGAGATGTGGTAGTGCCCCATGAAATTACTGGTCGGGTGCATCACGATTGCCGCAACGCGCTTGCTCCCTCCAAGCGGCTCTTCGTATGCCCCGTAGATTCGCGGCTGAAGTGCCTGCAGGCCCGATTGCGATTCCATGCTCGCGCCGGGCTTGACGTCGATGACGGCGAGTCGTCGTTCGATCATTCTTCCTCGACTCGGCCGCTCTTCTCACGCACCCATCGCTCGAGCTCGCCATGCGCTGTTGCAGCATGTCGATCCATGACAGATTGCGGCACAGTCGGCACCGTGAGCTCTACGCGGAATCCATTCGGATCGAAGAAATAGATAGATTTGATGATTTCATGATCCGTAACGCCCAGCACCTCGACCCCGGCCGCCTCGAGTCGTCTTTTGGCCTCGACCACTTCGTCGATCGAGCCCACTTCCAGCGCGATATGGTTGACCCACGCCGGTGTATTCGGCGAAGGCTGCGAGGTTTCGTCGTCACCCAGATCGAAGAATGCCAGGCAGGAGCCGTCCGCCATCTGGAAGAAAATGTGAACGTAGGGGCAATATTCTCCGGTGCTCGGCACATGGTCTCGCCGAATCAGGTGAACGAGCGGGAGGCCGAGCACATCCTCATAGAACACGCGGGTCTCCTCCGCATCGCGGCACCGCCAGGCGAAATGATGCAGCCCCTTAATACTGAAACTCGCGTCCCGATTCATGCTTCACCTTCGAAGTCCAGGGCAGTGCCACCATATTTACCAGCATTCCTCTGAGATCGACCTTACCCTCATCGGCAGGGGCGTTGTATACCCGCCCAGGGGGACAGCCGTCTGCCGGCTCGATCGACGGCACCGAATGCAGTGCGCCAACGGCACCCGTCGCCCGAACATCACCAAGGGAGATGCCGGCCGTCGTAGTTCCAGTAGGATCCGCTGTCGTCTATCGTCAGCCGCTCCAGCAAGGCGCGGACTCTTTGGATGGCCTCTTCGACTCCGTGGTGCGCGTGAGGACCGCCGAGCTCGGTACGAGTCCAGCCAGGCGCAACCGATACCACCGTGACGTCTCTCGGCTCGAGCCAGGCGCCGACACCGCGCATCAACATATTGAGCGCAGCCTTACTGGTGCGATACGCATAGCGCCCCGCCTGCCAGGTATTGCCGATGGAAGAGAGGCTGGAAGCCATCATGACGATGAGTCTTCTGTCGCTGGCCGCCACGTGGTCTGCGAAAGCAACGGCATCGTCCACATTCATGCGATGCAGCGTCACCCGGCCTCCTGCTGCATCGACGATGGGCGCGAGACGATCTGCTGTCTCCGGAGAACGGCAGCAGGCAAAAACGCGCCACCCGGCGTCTGAATACTGCCGACAAAGCTCGAGCCCCAGGCCCTGCTCGCTCCAGTGACCAGAAGCGATGGCACGTCAGATCACTCCTTTACGACACGGCTGCAATGACGACAAGACTGCAATCGATTGCAGCGAGACGCCTACTGATTGCCCGTTTTCGTTGACTCGCGGTCCTGCACGACTGGACGTCGACGCTTGCGCGCCTTGCTCGACATCATCGCCCGCATCGATTCCCGCTTGCCGAAGCACAATAACCGATCTTCCGCTTCGAGGGTCCGGTCGAGTCTCGGGTTGGGGATGACCTTTTCGCCGCGGTAGAGCGTCAGCACGTTGATATCCTTTTCCACGGTCATACTGTCTCGAATCGTTCGACCGATAAAGCTCGATCCGACCGGAATGAACAGCTCGCTGACGCCATAACCTTTACTGACAGCCAGCCGCTGGCGAATATCGATCTCCGGGAAATCCACTTGTGCCGCGATGTAATCGATAATCGCGCCGGCGATATCGAGGCCGGTACAACCCTCGATCCCCTCGAGCCCGGGCGATGAGTTGACTTCCATGACCTGGGGCCCGTGGTTCCCTTCGAGCATATCGACACCGGCAATCCTGAGCCCGAGGATCTGTGCCGCGCGGACTGCCGTTTCGCGATACTGGTCCGTGAGATCCACTGCCTCGGCGACGCCGCCACGATGCACGTTGCTGCGAAACTCCTGCCCCTGAGCCACTCTGCGCATCGCGGCTACCACCTGGTCCCCGACTACGAGCGCGCGAATATCCTTGCCTTTACTCTCCGCGACAAACTTCTGCACCAAAACGTTCTGCTTCTGACTTTGCAGCAGCTCGATGATTGCCTCCGCCGCCTTGGTCGACTCCGCCAGCAGCACGCCAATGCCCTGCGTGCCCTGGATCAGCTTGATTACGACCGGGGCCCCGCCGACACGTTCGATCGCCGGGAGCACGTCGTTCTTATCCTGCA
>JASFSD010000260.1:0-4782 GCA_050114575.1 Gammaproteobacteria bacterium
CTTGAGCCGCAGCCACATCGAAAGAATACTGGAGCAGGCCTATCGCTACCTGACGCCGATCGGTCAGCCGCCGAAGCGCGACACCATTCTGAGCGGATGCACGGTGGTCAACCTGTTCTTCGAGCCTAGCACCCGGACCCGCGCATCGTTCGAGCTGGCAGCCAAGCGCCTGAGTGCGGACGTCTTGAGTCTCGACGTCAATATGTCCTCGCGGGCCAAGGGCGAGAGCATCGTCGACACGATTTATACGCTCGAGGCCATGCAGGCCGACGTATTCGTCGTCCGGGACGCGAGCACCGGCGTCCCCGCCAGCATCGCGCGCCAGGTCGCACCGCACATTGCCGTTCTCAACGCCGGCGAGTCGGATGTGTCGCATCCGACGCAGGGGCTGCTCGATCTGATGACCATTCAGATCCACAAGGGGGATCCGGCAAAGCTCACGGTCGCCATCGTCGGCGACATCCGGCATTCGCGGGTCGCCCGCTCGGCGTACGAGGCGCTGACCCACTTCGGCGTTCGCGAGCTCAGGCTCGTGGGTCCGGCCGAGCTGCTGCCGGACGACACTCTGTTTCCGAACGCTGTACGCGAGCCAGATCTCGACAAGGGGATCGGCGGGGCCGACGTCATCATGGCGCTCCGGCTGCAGAAAGAGCGGTTCGGGCAGATGTCGGACATCCCGGACCCCCAGGAGTACTTCCGCCGCTTCGGCCTGACGGAAGAGAGGCTGAAGGTTGCAGCCGGCGACGCAATAGTCATGCATCCGGGCCCGATGAACCGCGGGGTGGAAATCGACAACGCGACGGCGGATGGCGCGCGCTCGGTGATTCGCCATCAGGTGACTTGCGGCACGGCCGTCAGAATGGCCGTGCTCGCCGAAGTGTCGAAGCATATTCGGCCCGGCCACGCATGAAGCTGCAACCGGCTTCGAATTCGCTGCTCGAGCAAGGCATGTGCTGCGCGAGAAGATATGCATGCCGCGCGAGGGCTTGCGCTTGACGACCCGGGGCACGATTTTCCTCAGCGAGAGCGAGGTCTTGTCGCAAACGCGGCATGCGGGCGAGCAGTTCATTCTGCGAGTGCGCGCGCCGGAAGCCGCGCGCACCGCGACCCCCGGCAGCTTCGCCCACATTCGCTGCGACGAGGCAATTCCTCTGCGACGCCCACTCTCGATCATGGAGTGCGACGCCGCGGATGGCTGGCTCGAGTTCCTCTACCGGCCTTTGGGCGCAGGGCTCGAGAGCCTCTCTCAGAAGACGCCCGGCGAACGCGTCAGCGTGCTCGCACCGATCGGCAACGGCTTCGAATTCGACCCCGCGCGTCCGCGCGTGATTGCGATCGGCGGCGGCGTCGGCATTCCGCCGATGATGTTCGTCGCCAGAAAGCTCCATGCCGATCCCCGCTTCAAGCCGCTCGTGCTGATGGGCTCGGAGGTCCCCTTTCCGTTCGAGCTCGCGGCACCGCAGCCGAGCGAGGCCTGGCCCGAGGCGACGACCGCGAGTCTGAAGCTGCTCGAAGATTACCGCGTGCCATCCAAGCTCGCCAGTCACTCCGGACTGGCAGGGGCGTTCCACGGCTTCGTCACGGATCTCGCGCGCCGGGAAATCGAATCGCTGGACGCCACGGCACTTGCCGACACGGCGCTGCTGGCCTGCGGCCCCGAGCCGATGCTGAAAGCAGCCGCGGCGCTGGCCGCCGACTACGATCTGCCGTGCCAGCTCGCCGTCGAGGAGTTCATGGCCTGTGGCGTGGGCGGTTGCGCGGGGTGCACGATCCTCGTTCATGGTGCGGACGGGGCGGCGATGAAGCGCGTTTGTGTGGATGGGCCGGTGTTCGATTCTCGGGCGATCTATCCATAGAGCTGGTTGCAGGGTCCGCGCCGTTTGGGCTTAGCGCAAGCGGTATGGGGCTTTGACACCTCTAAGCGGAAGCTCGAAAAAGGGCTCTGACCCCTCTTAGCCGAAGTTGATTTTGGCCTCGAGGTCGCTGCGGGAGTCGGCATTCGAGAGTGCCTCCTCCATGCTGATCGCACCGGTCTTGTAGTGCTCGAACAAGGCCTGATCGAAGCTCTGGTTGCCCGGTTCCTGGGTGCCCTTGAAGGCCTCCTTGACTGCCGAGATATCGCCTTTGAGGATGATCTCGGACAAATGTGCCGTCATGCGCATGACTTCGACGGCGGCCACGCGCTTGCCTTCCTTGGCGCGAACGAGCCGCTGGGAAATGATGGCGCGAACGTATTGGGCCAGATCCATCAGCACCTGCTTGTGCTGTTCGTTCGGGTACATGTTGATGATGCGATCGAGCGTCTCGGGCGAATTATTGGCGTGCAGCGTCGCAATACACAGATGCCCCGTACCGGCGAGATCGATTGCCGCCTGCATCGTGTCGCGATCGCGAATCTCGCCGATCAGAATGACGTCCGGCGCCTCGCGCATGGCGCTCTTCAGCGCATTGGCGTAGGAATGCGTATCTAGGCCAACTTCGCGCTGGTTGATGATCGACTTCTTGTTCTTGTGCAGAAATTCGATCGGGTCCTCGATGGTGACGATATGCGAGGCAGAGTTTTCGTTGCGATGATCGATCATCGCCGCGAGCGTCGTGGACTTTCCCGAGCCCGAAGCACCGACCATGAGAATCAGGCCGCGCCGCAGCATGACCAGATCTTCCAGGATCGGGGGCATGCCGAGCTCTTCGAGGTTCGGCAGATTGTGCGTGATGTAGCGAAGCACCATCGCAATGTTGCCGCGCTGGTGAAAAATATTGACGCGAAATCGTCCCAGGCCCGGCTCCGAGACTGCGAAGTCGATCTCGAGATTGCGCGTGAACGCTTCGAGCTGGTTCTCGTCCATGAGCTCGAGCGCTGCCTGTCGAACCATCTTCGGCGTCAGCTCCATCTGATTGACGGGCACGATATTGCCGTCGATCTTTATCATGACGGGCGCGAACGTCGTAAAGAAGAGGTCGGACGCATTTTTGTCGACCATCAACTTGAACAGAGGCTTGACGTTCATTGAGCGGCTGCGTCTTTACCTAGAAGTGAGTCGCTTCGTCTTCTTGCGCGAGCGCGAGGCTCTCGGCCTGCTCCGATGAAAGCGCGGACTCGCGCTTGCTCTCGAGCTTGATCCTGAGCCTGAGCTCGTTCTGCGAGTCGGCGTTGCGCATGGCCTCCTCGTAGGAAATGACGCCGTCCTCATACAGCTGGAACAGCGCCTGATCGAACGTCTGCATGCCGAGGCGATTCGACTTGGCCATGATCTCCTTGATCGCAACCACTTCGCCGCGAAATATGAGGTCACTGATGAGCGGCGACGCCAGCATGATTTCCATGGCGGCGACGCGCCCCATCCCGCTCTCGCGTGGAATGAGCCGTTGCGAGATCAGGGCCGTGATGTTCAATGAAAGGTCCATCAACAGCTGATGCCGCCGATCCTCGGGGAAAAAGTTGATGATGCGGTCGAGCGCCTGGTTGGCGCTGTTGGCATGCAGCGTGGCAACGCACAGATGGCCCGTCTCGGCAAACTGGATACCGTACTGCATCGTCTCGGCATCTCGAATCTCGCCGATCATGATGACGTCGGGCGCCTGGCGCAGAGTATTCTTGAGCGCGTTGTGCCAGCTCTCCGTGTCGACCCCGACTTCGCGATGGGTCACGACGCAGCCGCGATGCGGATGCATGTACTCGACCGGATCCTCGATCGTGATGATGTGTCCGTGCGTATTCTCGTTGCGGTGACCGATCATTGCCGCGAGCGTGGTGGACTTACCGGAGCCGGTACCGCCGACAAGGAGACACAGACCGCGCTTGGTCATGGCAACGTTCTTCAGTTGCGGCGGCAGCTCCAGATCCTCGAACGTGGGGATCTTGGTCACGATAGTCCTCAGGACCGCACCGACCTGTCCCTGCTGGACGAAAGCACTGACACGGAACCGGCCGATGCCCTGCGGCGCGATCGCAAAATTCGCTTCCTTATGAGCGTCGAATTCCTTCGCCTGCTTGTCGTTCATGATCGAGCGCACGATCAACGAGCTCTGGGCCGCAGTCAGGGGCTTCTCGGCAAACGGCTTGATGGCACCGTCGATCTTGATCGCGGGCGGAAAACCTGCAGTGATGAAGAGGTCCGAACCGTTGTTCTCGACCATCTTCTTCAAAAGGTTTTGCGTGAGTCGTATTGCTTGATCGCGCTCCATACCATTCGGCTCCTGATCGCCGGCGACTGCCGCTAAAACTCTTCCTTATTCACTGCCTTGAAGCGGGCCTCTTCCTTGGTGATGAGACCCTTGCGCATGAGCTCCTGGAGATTCTGATCCAGGGTCTGCATGCCCTGAGCCTGGCCCGTCTGAATCGCTGAGTACATCTGCGCGATCTTGTTCTCGCGAATCAGGTTTCGAATGGCGGGCGTGCCGATCATGATTTCATGTGCGGCGATCCGGCCACCACCGACCTTCTTGAGCAATGTCTGCGAGATGACCGCCCGCAGCGATTCCGAGAGCATGCTGCGAACCATCTCTTTCTCAGCAGAGGGAAACACATCGACCACGCGGTCGATCGTCTTCGCTGCGGAACTCGTATGGAGCGTACCGAAAACCAGATGACCCGTTTCGGCGGCCGTGAGCGCAAGACGAATCGTCTCCAGATCACGCATTTCGCCGACGAGAATGACGTCCGGGTCCTCGCGCAGCGCGGAGCGCAACGCCTCGCTGAACCCCAGCGTGTCGCGGTGGACCTCGCGTTGATTGATCAGCGACTTCTTGCTCTCGTGAACGAACTCGATCGGATCTTCGATG
>JASFSD010000261.1:0-4782 GCA_050114575.1 Gammaproteobacteria bacterium
AGGTCGTTCTGGGTATGCCGATATGGTGCCGGCTCAGCACTTGCAGGCTGCGCAGCTTGTCGCGCGAGCTGGAGATGCCTAGCGCCGTGTTAGCACAATAGACATCCATTTCCTGAAACTGCCGGACGACTGCTGTCCCGAAGTAGGTTATCGACGCGCCGATACGCGGCAGGACCGCATCATATTGACTCAATAGCTTCTGCCGGAAGTAGAGCGCCGGCTCGCCTTGCTGGAGATCGATTGCGAATTTCAAGGTATCCAGCACTTTGACCTTGTGCCCCCTCTCCAGGGCGGCTTCCTTCAGGCGCCGGGTGCTGTAGGCCCTTGGTCCACGAGAAAGAATAGCTAGTTTCATGCATTGCTCCTGACGACCGTACTCCGCGATTCCAGCCGGAATGGGTACGGAAACAGAGCATATCAGCCGGCGCAGACGGATGTTCAGGCCGAAATCGACAAGCTGGCCACGGCTGCGGCCAGCGACTCGAGCTTCTACTTTACGCTCAGTGAGCGCGACACAGACATCAAAATGCTCGAGCTCGAAGAGCTGGAGCCGACAACCTGATTCGATCAGCCGCCGCGTACTCTCGGCGGCCTCCTGAGCAGGAACAGCAACGGCAGTGCGAGCAGCGTCACGTACATCATGAGCCTGAAATCGTTGAGGTAGGCGATCATCAAGGCCTGGCGCGAGACTTCCGCATTGAGAGCCGCCGCTCCCGCGGTCGTGGTCCAGTCCCAGAGACTCGGCAGCGCGGAGGGGTCGATAGCCGGCCTGAATGCGCCGAGAGAATTGCCGATCTCCGCATGACTCGTCTGCGCCTGATGGCCGAGGACGGTGATGACGACCGATATTCCGACGCTGCTGCCGATGTTGCGTATCAGGCTGAACATGGCGGTGCCCTCGTTACGGTAGTGCGGCGCGAGCGTGGAAAAGGCGGCCGTGCTCAGCGGCACGAACAGAAAGCCGAGTCCAATACCCTGAATCAGCCCCGTGTAAATGATCGGCCAGGCGCCGACCTCGAGCGTGAACCCTGTCATCTGCCCGAGCGATACGGACATCATGCAGACCGCGAAGAACAACAGCCAGCGCGTGTCGACCTTCCCGATCAATCGGCCGACGATCAACATCGCCAGCATCGTGCCGATACCGCGCGGCACGATGAGGATGCCCGCAGTCAGCACCGGATAGCCGAGCAGCTGCTGCATGAAGGAGGGCATGAGCGCGAGTGTCGAAAACAGCATCACGCCCATCATCAGCATCAGGAACAACCCGGCGGAAAAGTTGCGGTCCTTGAAGAGCCCCGGCTCGATGAAGGGCTTCTCTGCCGTGAACATGTGAACGAGAAACAGGTAGGCGGCGAGAATGGCGATGACGCTCGATACCACGATGACGCGAGAAGAGAACCAGTCGAGCGACTCTCCCCGATCGAGTATGAGCTGCAACGACCCGACTGCAATACTCAGCAACGCAAAACCGAAAAAGTCGAAGCGGCGCTTCTTGTCTATCTCAGTCTCGGTCAGGAAGACAATAGTGCCGGCCAGCGCGAGTGCACCGATCGGCACGTTGATGTAAAAGGCCCAGCGCCAGCTGTAATACTCGGTCAGGAATCCTCCGATCAACGGCCCGAGGATCGGGCCGATCATGACACCCATGCCCCATAGCGCCATCGCGGGCCCGTGCTTTTCGCGCGGATAGGTGTCGAGCAGCACAGCTTGTGACAGCGGCACGAGCGCGGCTCCGGATGCGCCCTGCAGTATGCGAAAAAGCACCATCTCCTCGAGCGATGTCGCTGCGCCGCACAGCATCGAGGCCGACGTGAACGCAAGCATGCTCGCGAGCAACACGCGCTTGCGACCGAAGCGCGCCGCCAGCACGCCTGTCAGCGGCGTCGCGATGGCCGTCGCGAGAATATAGGAGGTCAGCACCCAGGAAATCTGGTCCTGTGTTGCCGAAAGAGCACCCTGCATATGCGGCAGCGCGACGTTGACGATCGTCATGTCGATGACCTGCATGATCGTCGCGAGCATGATCGCCGCGGTGATCAGCCCCCGCTTCACGGGATCGGCGACTGGTGCGCCGGACATGTTCAGCCCTGATCGCCGGTGCCGACAGTTTCGGTCGCAGCCGAAGTTCTGAGCACGGCCAGGAAGCCCAGAAAGCTGGGTGCCGGGCGCTCGAATCCCGTGTCGACCTCGACGATCGCGCTCATCCCTGCGCGCAGTTGCGGGCCCTGCAGCTCATCAACGACGCGAATTCGCACCGGGACACGCTGCGCCACTTTCACCCAGTTGCCGGATGCATTCTGAGCGGGGATGACGGAAAACTCCGCACCGGTCGCTGGACTGATGCTTTCGACTTCGCCATTCCATTCACTCTCGGGATAGGCATCGACATGGATCGTGACCCGTTGGCCTGGCTCGACGTGGGTGAGCTGCGTCTCCTTATAGTTCGCCTCGAGCCAGACGTCCTGATCGGAGATCAAGGCCATGACGAGGCTGCCGGGCGCAACGAATCGCCCGACCGTTGGCACCTGGGTCACGACGCCATCGAAAGGCGCACGCACGACCACACGGTCGAGATCGAGTCGGGCGTCCGCGACCATTGACTTGACCGTGCGGTACGCCGCGTTACTGCTGAATAGACTAGACCCCACGGCGGCGGCCCCTGCGGCAGAGCCGAACACGATCTGGCCGCCGATCTGCGCCCGCAACTGAGCGATCGACTGCTCTATGATCGGAATCTGTTGCCGCGCGACCTCGAGATCGTGACGCGCCTCATCAAGATCGGCGCCCGTGCCCGCCCGGCTTTCGACGAGCTCCTGCTCACGTTCGAACTCTCTTTCGTAGAAAGCAATGTTGATCTTTGCGAGCTCGAGCTGCGCGAGTTGCTGCTCGTACGACGCCTCCAGACTCTCGATGAAGGACTCGACGGCTTCGAGTTGAGATTGGGCACGCTCCACCGCCAATTCGTACGGCTTCGAGTCGATCCGGAACAGCACGTCGCCCGCTCGCACTCGCTGGTTCTCGCTGACGGCGACACTCTCGATGCGGCCACCGACCTCGGCAGTTATCAGCGCCGTGTCGCTCTTTACGTAGGCATTGTCCGTTTCGACATACCGCCCCGAATTCATGTAGACGTACGCGGCAACCAGAAGAATGGCCATGGGACCGAGCACGAGCAGAACTCGGCGTATCCAGCGCCGTCGCCGTCGCGGGACAATTACCTTCCCCGACCCGACAGCGCCGCTCGGATCGTCAGCAGGTACGCCTTCTCGCGAGCTCTGGTTACCTGACATCTTCCTTCGCTCCTTCCGTCGAGCTCGAACTCGCATCGGCCGCTGTCGTGATCAGATTCTGCTTGATGCGCTCCAGCGCTGTGACGAGTTGGCGTTGCGTCGCCGACGGTACACCGGACATTGCGTCTTCGAGAAAGTCGCGAGCATGCGCGCGCATCTCATCGAGAATCGGTTCGGCCTTTGGCGTCAGATAGAGACGGCAGGCACGCCGATCAGCAGGGTCGGGCTCGCGTCTGACCCAGCCCGCCGTTTCGAGCCGATCGATGAGCCTGCCGAGCGTAATGGGTGCGACATCGAGTCGATCCGCGAGCGCGGACTGGTTGATCCCTTCCTCACGTATCAGGTGAGCAATCGCCCGCCATTGCACCTGAGTCATCGAAAGGCCGCGGACCCTGCGGTCGAAGTCCCGCCGCATCAACCTTGAAACATCCGCAAGTAGAAAGCCAATGTCTTTGATATCGCTCGTGATATTCAAGACGAATCTTCCCTTAGCATAAAATAAGTATGCTTATATTAAGCATGGGTCGGCCGCAATTCAATTGAAAGCTTGCACCAACGCGCATTCCAAGGCTGTGGCCGACGATGCGTCACCGCCGAGGTACTGGGGGATACGCTGGATACTCACACATCGGCAGACACTCCGAGGGACTTCTGAGGTACCGATATCGCTAACGGCGTTGCGCGGGACGATTAGCAGGCCTCCAAAGAGGACAAACAACTTGCTTTGCTACCATGCAGGCGCCTAGGTAGGGGGACATCATCGATGGGATCGAAGCTTTGGGATCGAAGCTTTGGGACCGACTCAAGGTCCTGACAGGAATCGGCGCCGCCAGCGCAATCACCTGTATACCCGACTCACTTCAGGCTGCGCTGTCGGAAGACCGCGTCAAGGTCGTGCACTATTACTGTAATCCCGGTGACTCGAGCGGCCGCGGTGGTCAACCCATGGTCAACCAGTCGACGAATGTCGCGATGATCGAAACCGAGTCGGGACTCTTCGGCATCGGCGACGGCGGCTGGGCCATCGATTTTCACACCGAGCTCGACATGGCCGACGCCATCAATCTGGCGACTCTCCTAGAACCGATGCACGCCTATTTTTTGCGAAGACCTGATTCGCGGCGAAGGCGTCGATTCATACGAGCAGGTGCGCGCGCACTCGTGTGCCGATCGCTGTCGGCGAGCAATTCGGCTACAAGTGGGATGTCAACCGGCTGATCGAGAAAGAGCTGATCGACTACACGGGCGTGACGCTGCCGAACGTCGGCGGAATCACCGAGTTCATGAAGATCGTAGCAATGGCCGAGACACATTACGTCGGCATGATTCCGCACTTCACCGGCCCCATCTCCGAAGCCGCGCTCGTCCATTGTCTGAAAGCGACATCCGTCACCGCATTGATGGAGATGCTCGGCGATGGCGGCCGCACCTGGCCCTACGTGCCGGAAGTGTATGACTCCGAAAACGGCAAGATGTGGCCGAACGAACG
>JASFSD010000262.1:0-4771 GCA_050114575.1 Gammaproteobacteria bacterium
CCAACCTTTACGGCCCCGGAGACAACTTCGACCTGAACACTTCTCACGTCCTTCCCGCCCTGATTCGCAAGTTCCACGAAGCCAGGGAGTCGGGCGCCGAGCGCGTTACTGTCTGGGGCACCGGCGAGCCGCGGCGTGAATTCCTGCACGTCGATGACCTCGCGGATGCCGTCTGTTTTCTAATGAACAACTACGACTCGCCGGAAATCATCAACGTCGGCGTCGGCGAAGACATCCGCATCGCGGATCTCGCGCACCTGATCGGCGAGATCGTGGGATTCGAGGGCGAGATCGACTTCGACACGGACAAGCCGGATGGCACACCGCGCAAACTGCTCGACATTTCGAAGATCACCGCCACGGGCTGGAAGGCGAAGATCGCGCTCGACGAAGGAATTCGCGAGACCTATGCCTGGTACCTGAGCCAGCTCGACTGAGCCGAGATTCGCCCGCCGCTCGTCCTCCGATGGCGTCGTCAGAAGACTGAGACCGGGGCCCTGGCCCCTCCGATCCACCACGCCGTCTCGCTGAAGGTGCTGAGGTAGCTGGCAATCAACTCACTGGTCCGTGCCAGGAGCAGCATGTCGATCAGGTCCTCTACCATCCCGGCTGTTGACTGCCAGCTCTGCAGCCGCCGCGTTTCTCGCGGGTAAGCGAGGACGCGCCGGGCCCCGACCTGGCTCTGGAACCAGGGCACGATGTCGTCGTCATCGCTGACGACGAAGAAGCGGCGTTCCGCATCGACCGAAGCCAACAGCGCTTTCAGCCGCCCGATCGCCGGCCGGTGGTGCTTGCGGTGGCGGCGCGCGTCGTCGCGCCAGGTCCGGACCTGCACACCGACAATGCTGTCGTCGAACTCCTGGTTGGACCACTCGTCGATTCTCGACGCGATCTCCGGGCGCGCTGCGACGCCGGCGAACAGGGGCACATAGACGCGTCGGAAATGCTCTGGAATACGCCCGTATTCGAAGTCGATGATGCGGCCGTCGGAGCGCATCGTCCGCGGCGAGAATCGCTTCGGCGTGATCATGTAGCGGTAGCGATCATCGGGCTTGCCCCGAATGCGCCACCAGAATCTGCCGAGGCGTCGCAGCACCGGATGCGAACCCCCGCCCGCGGTTGCGAACCCCTCGGGCAGTTCCGCGATGTCCTCCGGCAGGACCGCCAGACGCCAGGAACAGTGTTCGCTTGCTCCGGCGGGGACCTGCTCGATGCCGCAGTCGTTCGCGAAGAGCTCATCGAAGGCAGCCGGCATATTCTTGCCCACGGGCCAGAACACGCGGGCCCGCGGGTCGATCCGGCGCGCGGATACCCAGGATTTGATGCGATTACCGAGGCCGCCAGGTTCAGTCGAGACGAGCATGACTTCGATTCCGTTAAACTGGATCGCAGTTTACGCAGTCTGGCCCTTATTCCAATGACCGATGCTCAGGCAGCCGTTCGGGCGGCGCTGGAATCGCCTGCCGCCTACCCGCACGAAACCCGTGCGATCCGGATCATCGAGACCCACATTTCCACCGTCTACCTGACCGGACCCTTCGCCTACAAGGTCAAGAAACCCGTCACGTTTTCGTTTCTCGACTTTTCGACGCTGGACCTCCGCGAGCAAGCCTGTCGCGACGAGCTCAGACTCAATCGCCGGCTCGCGCCGGCAATCTATCTCGACGTCGTCGGCATCGGTGGCGAGGCGGGAAAAATCGAAGTCGGGGGTCAGCCGGTTCACGAGTATGCCGTCCGGATGAAGCAGTTCGCGCCGGGTTCGACCGCGCACGAGCTGATCCGCGATGATGCATTGACGGCCGCGGAGCTCATAGAGCTCGCAACGCGAATCGCAGAATTTCACGGCTCGCTCGCTCCGGAGACCGGGAGCGACCCTGTTGGCAGCGTGCGCGCCAACCTCACAGACCTGGAGGCGAGCTGCTCTGAGGCGATGCAGCCCGACGTTTCCGAAATCGGCGACTGGATGCGTTCGACGCTGAGCCGGCTCGAACCGCTGCTCGCGGCGCGAGGCCGAGCCGGATTCGTTCGCGAGTGTCATGGTGACCTGCACCTCGGCAACATCGTGCGCTGGGAAGGCGAGCTCGTTCCTTTCGACTGCCTGGAGTTCTCGAAGCCGCTCAGGACGCTGGACGTCATCGACGAGGCGGCATTTTTGTTCATGGACCTGCTGGCGCACCAGCGTTCGGACCTCGCCTTTAGCTTTCTGAACCGCTACCTCGGCATCACCGGTGACTATGCGGGCGTCGAGCTGTTGCGCCTCTACGTCGCGCATCGAGCGCTGGTCAGGGCGAAGGTCGCAATTGCAAGCCCGCGCGAACTGCCCGTGCCGCACACGGAGCAGCAGGCCGCGCGCTACCTCGGGACGGCGCTGGCACAGGTTCGTGCACCCACACCCTTGTGCGTGATCACGATGGGCTATTCCGGCAGCGGCAAGACGACGATCGCGCGGCAGCTTGCCCCCGAGCTCGGCGCCGCCCATGTGCGCTCGGACGTCGAGCGCAAGCGCCTGCACGGGCTGGGACCCACGGCGGATTCACATTCTGAACTCGACCAGGGCATCTACGACACCGCATCGTCCAAGGCCACTTACGCGCGTCTGGCGGCCGCCGCGAATGCGGCGCTTGCAGGCTCGGTCAATGTGATTCTCGATGCAGCGTTCCTGAGCCGCAGTCAGCGCGATCTCATCCGCTCGACCGCCGCCGGAAACGACGCACGTTTCCTGATCCTCGAATGCAGAGCACCAGACGATGTGCTCAGGCAACGCATCCAGAAGCGCAACGAAACGCGCAGCGATGCCTCCGAAGCAGACCTGGCCGTGCTCGATCACCAGCTGACGACGGCAAGCCCGATCGACGACGACGAGAAGGCGCACCGGGTCGTGCTCGAAACGGGCGGCGCGATCGATGCCGGGCAGCTCGCGGCAGAGATTCGCGCCCGCTGCGCTCAGCCGTCGCTGTCGTCGACCTCGTACTGACCCGTCAGCCGGCGCCAGATGTGGGACCAGCTCAAACCCACGGCAAGCAGGACCGACAGGCAGAAGATGCTGACCCAGGTCAGCGCAGAAACCGACCCGACGGCGATCCATCCTAGATCCGTCAGCCACCAGACCAGACCGCCGATCAATGCGGCGGCCAGCACCGACCCAACCGTGCCCAGAGACCGCTGTGTTGCGACGACGAGGATTGTCCAGCCGATGATCAGAACGATCCCGACGACGAAATGCTCCGGGCCGAGCCCGCCATCGGTGAACCTGCTCTGCAACCAGCTGTAGTACGAGTAGGCGGTCGGGTTGTAGGTAGCGAGTACGAGCACGAAGCTGGCGACGAGCCGCCAGATAAAGCTCATCGCACCGAACTCGCGGACCAGACCCTGACGCTGCATGCGCTTTACTCCGTCATCCGTCGAACGACGTCGAGAGGACCGCCAGGACGGCGCTCATTCGAAATCAAGCTCTGCGGAAAAGAAAGGAAGCACCCAGCCTTGGAAACGTTCCGCCACGCGATTGGTGTGATCGCCCTCGTAGGTCTCGAAGCTGTGCTCGATACCGTAATCCGTGAGCACCTGATGCAGCTCTCGATTGGCATCGAGCAGCCCGTCCTGCAGGCCGACCTCGAGCCCGATCGCATCGTATCGCTTCAGATTCCAGATGTACTGGTCGATCATCGCCAGCGGAACATTGGCGTTCCATTTTGCGATGATCAGCGGCTGGACCTCACCGTCCTCGAGCGGAAAATCGAAATACAGCGGCGGCCTGTTCGGGTTCGGTGACCAGGCCGCAGCGAGCGATAGCGGAACCTTGGTGAAGGTGGCTGCCGCATCGGCCTGCTCCAGTGTCGTGATCCCGGCCGCTGCCCGATTGCCCGGATCATCGGCGACATAGGGCGTCAGGCAGCAGGAGCTCATCGCATAGAAGCTCGAATAGAGATCGGGATGTTTCATCGCCAGCCGCAGCGTGCCGTAGCCGCCCATGGAATGCCCTGACAGGCCGCGGCTAGCGCGCTCTGGAATGGTCCGGTAATGCGAATCGATGTAGGCGACGAGGTCGCGGACGATGAATCCCTCGAAGTCGCCGGTTGTCACCGAGGTCGAATACATGCTGCCCTCGAAGATCGTCAGAGCATCGGGCAGGACGACGATCATCTCGCGAGAACGGCCATCCGCGATCGCATTGTTGGCACCCTGCTCGAGGTCGATCATCTGCGACCAGACTTCGGCGCTCGGCAGCCAGCCGTGCAGCTGATAAACGACGGGGAAGCGCCGGTCCGAGCCTTCCGCATAGCTCGGCGGCAGGTAGACGACCACGTCACGATCGGTCGGGTTGCCCTGGAGGTTCCCTTCGAGCGACGGTGACGGCACTTTGATGTGCTCGACCGTGCCGCCAGCCTGCGCCTGAATAGCGGGCGCAACGGCAGCAAGATGTATGGCAACGATCGTGACAAGCGTTTTCGACATACGGCTAACCCCGGTTGTCTGTCCAATGACGCAGGGTTAGTCTACCGCGACAACAGCTTTTGGGGGTTGCCAATGTATTGGCTGGTCGGGAAATTCTGGCGCGCGGCGACGATCGCATGCTGCGTGAGCCTTGCGAATCCGGCAGCAGGCCAGTCCGCGGATGGGAACTGGTGGACGATCGATCGGGATCTGGCTGGATCGCGTTTTTCACCCCTGACCGAGATCAACCGGGACAACGTCGCCGGGCTCGTCGAATCCTGGCGCTTCGAGACCGGCAGCAACTCCACAGCCGTGCCGCTGGCGATCGATGGCACGGTTT
>JASFSD010000263.1:0-4766 GCA_050114575.1 Gammaproteobacteria bacterium
GCCCGTCGGCACGGACGACGTCGGCCCGCTGCTCGACTTCTACCGCGAGGGCCACGACCAGGAAGGCGGCTTCGACGCAGGGATTCAGGTGGCGCTCAAGGCACTCCTGATGAGCCCCGAGTTCCTGTTCCGGACGGAACAGGACCCACCCGGCGCCGGGCCGGGCGAAGCGTATCGCATCAGCGATGTCGAGCTCGCGTCGCGGTTGTCCTTCTTCCTATGGAGCAGCATTCCCGATGAAGAGCTGCTCGATACGGCCGAGCGCGGCATGCTGCGCGAACCCGCCGAGCTCGAACGGCAGGTTCGGCGCCTGATCGCCGACCCGCGCGCCGATGCCTTCGTCAGCAACTTTGCCGGCCAGTGGCTGTATCTACGCAACCTCGACGCAGCCGCACCCGTGCAGAAGATTTTTCCGAACTTCGACGACACCCTGCGCCAGGGTCTGCGCCGCGAGACGGAGCTGTTCTTTGCGAGCGTGCTGCGCGACGATCAGAGCGTGCTGAGCTTGCTCGATGCCGACTACACGTTCGTAAACGAACGCGTCGCGCGCCACTACGGGATGCCCGGCATCAAAGGCCCCCATTTTCGGCGCGTGGAGCTGCCGCCCGACAGCCCGCGCCGCGGGTTACTCGGGCACGGCAGCATCCTGACCGTGACCTCACTGCCGGACCGGACCTCGCCCGTCCTGAGGGGAAAGTGGGTCCTCGAGAACCTGCTCGGGGCCGAGCCACCGGATCCGCCGGCCAACGTGCCGGCGCTCGAGAATTCGAACGTGACCGACGGCGCCGGGCGGATGCTCTCGCTGCGTGATCGACTTGAGGCGCATCGGGCCAATCCGACCTGCGCCTCGTGCCATACGCTCATGGATTCACTGGGATTTGCGCTCGAAGGCTTCGACGCGGTCGGCCGCTCGCGTCGCATCGACGAGCTCGGTGACACGATCGACGCCGCAGGCATTCTGCCCGACGGCGCTGCGTTCGACGGTCTCGAGGAATTCCGCACCGCCTTGCTGGATTCGGAAAGGTTCCCGTCCGTTCTCGCCGAGAAGCTGCTCGTTTACGCGCTCGGCCGCGGGCTCGAGCACTATGACATGCCGACCGTGCGTGCCATCGTGCGTGACGCGACAGCGAACGACCACCGATTTTCCGCGTATATTCTCGGAGTCGTCAACAGCACTCCGTTTCAGATGAGGACAGCAAACCTGTGATCCTGACTCGACGCGCACTGCCGAGACGCACTTTCCTGAAGGGCTCGGGCGCCGCTATCGGCCTGCCGCTGCTCGATGCCATGGTTCCGGCCTATGGCCAGGGGCCCGCCCCGGTCCGCCGACTGGGATTCATCTATTTACCGAACGGCGTCGCCAAGAACTTTACGGGTATCGACTACTGGACGCCCGACGGCGTCGGGACGGACATGCGGCTCTCGACGATCCTCGCACCACTGGAACCCTACCGCGACCGGGTCACGGTGATGAGTGGGCTGGCCCAGAAAATCGCTGAAGCCAACGACGAGGACGGCGCGACCGGCGATCACACCAAAGCGACCGCCTCCTGGCTCACGGGCGTCCGCTGCAAGCGCACCGAAGGAGCCGACATAGAAAACGGAATATCGGTGGACCAGATCGCCGCGGCAGTGCTTGGCCAGGAAACGCCTCTGCCGTCTCTCGAGCTCTCGATCGACCTGAGCGTGCTCTCGGGCCAGTGCGACAGCAGCTACAGCTGCGTCTATCTCAACACGCTGTCGTGGAGCTCGCCGACGACACCGCTGCCGACCGAGAACAACCCCAGGATCGTGTTCGAGCGCCTGTTCGGCAGCGGCGGCACGAGCGCGCAACGGGCGGCGCTCGCGCGTCAGAACCGCAGCATCCTCGATTACGTGCGCGACGACTTCGGCCGGCTGGCGCGGACGCTCGGTCCCGCCGACCGCCGCCAGGTGGAGGAATACCTCGACTCCGTTCGCGAAGTGGAGCGCCGTATTCAGGCCGTCGAAGCACTCGGCGAAACGGAAGTCGCGAGCGCCATCGAACGTCCCCGAGGAATCCCGGAACGGTTCGACGAGCACGTCAATCTCATGTACGAGCTGCAATGGCTGAGCTTCCGCGCCGACTTGACCCGTGTCGTCACATTCATGCTCGGCAGGGAGCTCAATTTCAGAACCTATCCCGAGATCGGTCTCACGCAGGGGCATCACACAATGTCCCACCATGGCGAGCAGCCGGAGCGGATCGAGGCTTACGCCAGGCTCAACACTTATCAGACCGAGCTCTTCACCGGATTCCTCGAAATGCTGGCCGGCACCCCGGATGGCGACGGCACACTGCTCGACTCGTCGCTGCTGCTCTATGGCGCCTCGATGAGCAATCCGAACCTGCACGCGCACTTCGACCTGCCGCTTGCACTCGTCGGCGGGCCGGCAAGCCGCCCCGGTGCGGGCATGCACTCCCTTCAGCCGACCGACACACCCATGTCGAATCTGCTGCTGACCATGCTCGATCTGGCGGATCTGCCGGGGCCGGAGCAACTCGGCGACAGCACCGGACTGCTCGACCTCGAGCGCTCGGCCGATGCCTGACCCTGCGCCGATGCGCGCGTCAACGCGAGTCCTTGCCGCTGTGCTGGCCACCATCGGTCTTGCCGCAGTGGCGCACAGCGCGGAACCGGGCGCACTGCTCGATGCGGCAAGGCGTGGCAGCACCGCGGAGTTGGCGGCGCTGCTCGCCGACGGCGCCGATCCTCAGACAGCGGAGGCTGACGGCACCTCGGCGCTGCACTGGGCCGTGCATCACGGCGATGCCCAAGCGGCCGTCGCGCTGCTCGGTGCCGGCGCCGCGGTCGACTCGGCGAACCGTTATGGCGTCAGGCCTTCATACCTGGCAGCCGAGAACGGCGACGCCGCGATGCTGCAAACGCTCATCGAGGCCGGCGCGGACCCTGACGCCGTCTTCGCCGAAGGCGAAACGCTGCTGATGACAGCGGCCCGAACCGGCGACGTCGCGACAGTCGAAGCGCTCATCGCAGCCGGTGCCGACGTCGACGCCACCGAATCCCGCGGCGGGCAGACGGCTCTCATGTGGGCGGCCGCCGAGAACAACGGGCCTGCCGTTGCGGCGCTCGTCGAGGCCGGTGCCGCGCGCGATGCGCGTGAGGCGACCGGTGAGTTCTCTGCGCTCGGCTTCGCCGTCCGCGCAGGTGCTGTCGATTCGGCCCATGCCCTGCTCGAGGCGGGCGCCGATCCGAATGAGACACTGCTCGACGGCACCTCGCTGCTCGTGCTCGCCGCGCACAATGCCAATTACGATGTGGCAAGCACGCTGCTCGATTACGGCGCCGATCCCAACCTGAACGTCAAAGGCTGGACGGCGCTGCACGAGATTGCGCTGGTCCGGCGCTGGAACCGCGGCTTCAACCTGCCCGGGCCCGAGCAGGACGACGATCTTCCAGGGCTCGAGCTCGTGCACGAGCTCGCCGCGCACGCCGCCGACGTCAATGCACGCCAGACAGAGCGCATAGACGGTGGCGGCGGCCTGAATCAGCCGGGCACAACGCCATTTCTGCTGGCGGCCCGATCGCTCGATCTCCCCTACATGCGGACACTGCTCGACGCAGGTGCCGACGCGTCTCTAACCACCGATGGCGGCACATCGGCCGTCATGGTCGCCGCCGGTGTCGGTCAGGGAATCGGCTCCGCCGGTTCGAGCCCAGGGTCCGTCGAGGAGGCGCTCGCCGCGCTCGAGCTTGCGCTCGAAGCCGGCGGCGGCACGGTCAACGATGTGGACGCCAATAACGAAACGCCGATGCACGGCGTGATGTATCGCGGCGCGTCGATCGAGCTCATCGACTTTCTCGTCGAGCGCGGTGCTGGACTCGAGGGGATCGTCAACAGCCGTGGGTGGACGCCACTGCGAATCGCCGATGGCGTCGGGCTCGACGGACTCGCCTTCGTCCGCTATCCCGAAGCGGCCGCGCGGCTGCGGGAGCACATGCGCGCGCGGGGCGTTCCTGTGCCACCGGTGGAGTGGGACGGGCCTTCCGGCGAGGTCACGACGCGAGCTCGATAGCTCCCGGGATTCAGAGCCGTAGCCTGCATTTTCGGCCCATCTTCCAAGCATTTCGCGACAATAAGCGTCTATTTTTAAGATCTTCGCTGTCATTTCGGACATCTGTCTGCGTGGTAAGATTCGCATTATGTCTATTGCCCAACGAATCTGGCCCCGGCTTGCGATGCGCATTGCGACACCGGCCGGCATATCGGTGCTCGCAGCAGCGGTCGTCGCCCTGCTCGTTCTGCTCGCCGTGCGGCCCGAGCCGGTGCCCGATTTTCGCGACTACGAGGCGGGCCCGGAGCGCAAGGCGGAATTCTTCGATTTCATGCAGCCGCTCGTCGAGGAAGCAAACGACGAGGTGCTGGCCGACCGTCGGCGGCTCGAGGGGCTCGCGGGCGAGGAAGAGCTCGGCTGGCTCGATCGCCGCTGGCTCGCCACGCTCGCCGAGGATTATGCAGTAGACGACGAGGAGCTCGAGGACACAGAGCTGGTCCAGGAGCTCCTGCAGCGCGTCGACGCCGTGCCCGTCTCACTCGCGCTCGCCCAGGCGGCGAAGGAGTCCGGCTGGGGCACCTCCCGTTTCGCCCGCAACGGCAACAACCTGTTCGGCGAATGGTGCTACGACCCGGGTTGCGGGCTCGTGCCTGCGGCGCGCGCCGAGGGCCGCAGCCACGAGGTCGAGGATTTTTCTTCGGCACTCCACTCGGTCGAAAGCTACGTCCGC
>JASFSD010000264.1:0-4758 GCA_050114575.1 Gammaproteobacteria bacterium
AGGACTCGGCCGACGCGTCGCCGGCGTTCCATTCACTCAACTGAAACCGCAGCCGCGTCAGCGCCTGCCGGTGGATCTGGCACACGCGCGACTCGGTCACGCCGAGCACCTCGCCGATCTCCCTGAGGTGCAGCTCCTCCTGGTAGTACAGCGACAGCACCATCGCCTCTCGCTCCGGCAACCGGTCGATACCCATGGCGATCGACTTCTTGAGCTCCTCCATCTGCACGCTCACCGACGGGTTGTCAGTGCTGGCTGCGCAGGGCTCGAGCTCCGCCGATCCTTCCGATTCCCGGTCATCGATGCTGAAGAGCGGGCTGGCACTCGTTTCGGCGAGCAGCTTGTTGAACTCTTCGAGCGGCATGTCGAGCTCCCGGGCTATCTCCCTGGGCTCTGCCGCACGGCCAACCCGATTCTCGACGTTACGAATGGCATCGTTGATCTGACGCCGCTTGCGAAAGTGAGAGCGTGGCACCCAGTTCTGGTTGCGCACTTCATCGAGCATGGCGCCACGCACACGAATGCTCGCGAATGTTTCGAACTTCGCACCCTTGTTCGGCGAGTAATTGCGCGCCGCGTCGAGCAGCGCAATCAGGCCCACCTGAATGAGATCGTCGATCTCGACGGTGTCGGGGAGCCGCGCAATCAGGTGATTGGCAATGCGCTTGACCAGCACGGCATGCCGCTCGACCAGCGCGTCGGCCGACATGGCAACACCGGTGTCGTAAGCGGAGACCGAACTCACGAGGCGAGCTCCCCCCTCGGCCCCTGCGGGCGCGTCAACAGCCGTTCAGCGAAGAACTCGAGGTTCCCCCGGGGCACCGATGGCACACTCAGCGCGTCGACGCGACGAGCCAGCCGGCGCAGCGCAAGCGTTGCCAGGCTTCTGGGATAAGCGGTGACCAGCGGTTTCCTGCTGCGCACGGCATTCGACATGCGCGCGTCGAACGGGACCGCGCCGGCATGGTAAAGGACGACCGGCAGGAAGCGCTCCGCCACTCGGCGCAGCTTTTCGTAAGCGCTCGAGCCTGCTCCGTCGTGGCTCATGTTGGTGACGATTTGAAAGCGGTCGATGCCCTGCTCGGCGTTCAGGACTTTGATGATCGCATAGGCATCGGCCAGCGATGTCGGCTCGTCACAGACCACCACAAGCACATGGTGCGCAGCAGCCGCAACGCGAATGACCGCGTCGGAAACACCGGACGCCGTATCGACGCAAAGCACCTCGTAACCATCCTCGAGCTCATTGAAGCCGTTGATGACGGCCGCCTGCTCGGCGGTCGACAGATTGGCCATGTCGCTGAAGCCCGAGGCACCGGGAACCAGACCGATGCCCGCCGGCCCCACGGCCACGGCATCCTTCAGGCTGGCGCGCGAGCGAACAACGTCTCTGAGCGTGGTTCGCGGGCTCAGGCCCAGCAGCAGATCGGCATTGGCGAGGCCGAAGTCCGCGTCGAACAGGAGCACGCGCCGCGACTCCTCGGCCAGCGCGACCGCCAGGTTGGCACAGATGACCGACTTGCCGACGCCGCCCTTGCCGCCAGTTACGGCTATCGCCTTGACCGGCACCGGCGCCGGCCGGGCCGGGCCGGTGCCGCGATAAGAATCCAGGTAAGAGATTTTCCGCGTGCGGCTCATGCTATGTGGACTCCCGTGCATGAACACCGAAAAAGTTCTCGGCCATGTAACGCTCGCTGGCCCGGTGGCGCCGGGAACGCATCGTATCGACAGCCTGCTTGACCAGCCACGACGCCCGGGCCGACGCCAGGTAAAGATCGTCGGGCATGTTCTGTCCGTTGGCCAGATACGCAACGGCGAGACTCGAGCGGATGACGACGGAAAGAGCTGCACCCAGGCAGGCCGACTCGTCGATCTTGGTGATTACACATCCCGCAAGGCCTGCCGGCCTGAAGGCGTCGACGATCTCCTGCAACGCGTCGTGCTCGACGTTTGCCGGAAGCGTCAGCAGCTTGTCTACCTGCAGTCCCTCGGCCTCGAGACGCCCGAGCTGAGCGCCGAGCCGCGGGTCGTGCTGACCCAGTCCCGGCGTGTCGATCAACACGAGCTTCTTGTCCTCGACCAGCGGCATGACGTCGCGCAGGCCCCGGTCACCCGGCGCGCGGTAGACCGGCGCACCGATGAGTTGCCCGAGAACCTCGATCTGCTGACTGGCCCCGACACGGAGGCTGTCGAGACTGACCAGCGCGAGGTCGGTTGCAGGATGCTCCTGCACGAACTTCGCCGCGAGCTTACCGAGGGTAGTGGTCTTGCCGGAACCTGTCGGTCCGACGAGCGCGAGCGCGCGGCCGGTCAGCATCGGGTCGTCGGCCGTGAAGGGAATAGCTTCGGTCAGAGCGCGCAATGGCGTCACCCAGGTGTTGCTCAGAGCCTCTGCCCGTCCGAGCCGGTCCACGAGCATGCGGACGATGTCGGGGGCCAGACCGAGCGAGCTCAGGTTACGCATGACGCTGGCCTTCGCAGGCGAGCCGAGCGCGACCTGGCTCCAGCCCGAGCGCGCGAGATGCGACTCCATCAGGCAGCGAATCGACTCGACCTCTTCGCGCATCTGATCGAGGTCCGCCGGGGACCCGGGCTTCGTCGGGACAGCGTCAGCCGCAACGGACTCGAGCGAGAATGTCTCCGCCGTCAGGGCCGCCAGGCGCGAGGCCTCGTCGGCCTGCTGCCGCCGCTGCGCCGACTGCGGAAACGAAGCCGACTCGAAATCGAGCGCCGCCGTGATCTCGAGACCGGTAGCAGTCTCGGTCGTGTCGAGAATCAGGGCTTCCGGGCCGAGCGTGTCGCGCGCGCTCGCGAGCGCGGAGCGCATGTCTTTGCCGGTAAATTTCAGAACATTCATCGGGCTCCTCCTTGTCCGGTCACACCCCGACTGCATCGATAAGATTGAGCTTCATTCGCTCCGGTATCTCGTTGTAGGCCAGCACCCTGAGCGCAGGCGCGGCAACTCGTGCGAATCTCGCCATCCACGGGCGTATCGACGGCGACACGAGCAGCACGGCCGGCTCACCGGCGAGCTCCTGGCGATGCGAAGTTTCGACGAGCTTGGCCTGCATCGACTGCGCCAGATTCGGCTCCAGCGCATTGCTCGCGGGATCGTGCTTGACGGCGTCCTGCAGGATTCGCTCGAGATTCGCGTCCAGCGTGAATACGCCGAGCTCGTCCTGCTTCGGACTGATGCGCTGGACGATGGACCGTGCCAGCGTGACGCGGACGTGGGCGACGAGCTCCATCGGGTCCTGCGTCTGGCGCGCGTGCTCGGCCAGGGCCTGACAGA
The DNA here is from genome assembly GCA_050114575.1 of Gammaproteobacteria bacterium. GTDB lineage: Bacteria > Pseudomonadota > Gammaproteobacteria > Steroidobacterales > Rariloculaceae > DATCZB01. The sequence continues at coordinate 3,293 of JASFSD010000264.1, forward strand.
TTGCACGCATGTTCGTGATCGGCACCTGCTCACGCAAGAGCTCCTGCAGCACCCGAACGATGACGCTCAACGGCAACGCCTTGGGCACGAGCTCGTCGACGAGCTTGGGCGCACGTTTTGCCAGCCGATCGAGCAGCTCCTGTGTTTCCTGATGCCCGATGAGCTCATGCGCGTGCTCGCTGAGAATCTTGCTCAGGTGCGTGGCAACGACCGTCGGCACGTCGACGACGGTGTAGCCGCTGGCTTGTGCCATCTCGCGCTGGACCGGATCGATCCAGATCGCATCGAGCCCGTAGGCCGGCTCTTTCGTGGCAATGCCGTCAACCGGCTGGCTGACCTGGCCGGGGTTGATCGCAAGCTCGCGGTCGATGAGCACCTCGCCCTCACCCACCGGCACGCCCATGACGCTGATGCGATAGGCATTGGGTGCGATATCGAGGTCATCGCGAATGCGCACCGGCGACACGAGGAAGCCGAGTTGCTCGGACAATTGCTTACGGACACCTTTGATCCGCCGCATGAGCTCGCCCTCGTCGCTCGAGTCGACCAGCGGAATCAGCCGGTACCCGATATCGAGCCCGATGGAGTCGGCCTCGCCGACGTCGTCCCAGGACAGCTCGCTCAAATGATCGGCAGACGGCTGCGGTACTGTCTCGGGCTCGTCTTCGGCGGGTCCGCCCTGCGGCCGACCGACCCACCACGCCGTGGCCGCGCAGATCGCTCCCATGGCCAGAAACACGAGGTTCGGGAGTCCGGGAACGATACCCAGCAGGAACAGAATACCGGCGGCGACCTTGAGCACGCGCACGTCGCCGAGCAGCTGTGAGAACACCTGACTCCCCATGTCCTCGGCACGCGACATTCTCGTGACGATGATTGCGACGGCGGTCGCGAGCAGCAGCGAAGGAATCTGAGCGACGAGCCCGTCACCAATGGTCAGCAGCACGTAAGCCTGGGCGGCATCGGCCATCGACATGCCCTGCTGCAGCGTGCCGATGAGCATGCCGCCGAAGAGGTTGATCAGAAGGATCAGGATGCCGGCAATGGCATCGCCGCGAACGAACTTGCTCGAACCGTCCATCGAGCCGTAGAAATCGGCTTCGGCGCGGATCTCGCTGCGCCGCTCGATCGCCTCTTCCTGGCTGATGATGCCGGCACTGAGATCGGCATCGATTGCCATCTGCTTGCCGGGCAGGGCGTCCAGGGTGAAGCGTGCGCTGACCTCCGACACGCGGCCGGCGCCTTTGGTCACGACGACGAAGTTGATGATGACGAGAATCGCGAACACGACGATACCGACGGCATAGTTGCCGCCGATGACGAACTCGCCGAATGCCTGAATGACTGCGCCTGCGGCACCGGTGCCGGTATGCCCCTCGAGCAGCACGACGCGGGTCGAAGCCACGTTCAGAGCGAGCCGCAACAGCGTTGCGACCAAGAGAACCGTCGGAAAGACCGCGAAATCG
>JASFSD010000265.1:0-4748 GCA_050114575.1 Gammaproteobacteria bacterium
CCCTGGTGCTCGCGGGATTCAGTCAGCCGCTCGAGTGGGCCGAGTTCCCGCTGCTCGTCGACGCCGTCGCAATGGTTGCGCTCGTGCTCGCTGCCGTGCAGTTCCTCCCGCCATTCTTCAAACGCGGGCTGCAGAATCTCTACGTCTCGAGCTGGTACATCATCGGCTCGCTCGTCTTCACGCTGCTCGCGTTCCCGATGGGGAACATCGTGCCCGAGGTCGTGGCCGGCGCCGCCGGAGCTGCGATAAGCGGACTGTGGATTCACGACGCCGTCGGTCTTTTCGTCACGCCGCTGGCACTTGCGATTCTCTATTTCGTCATCCCGGCGACGACGGGGCGACCGATCTTCAGTCACTTCCTGTCGATGCTCGGCTTCTGGGGGCTGTTCTTTCTCTACCCGCTGAACGGCACCCACCATTACGTGTTCTCGGTCATTCCCATGGCGGCTCAGCAGACCGCAATCGCGGCGTCTGCTCTGCTCGGCGTCATCGTCGTCATCGTCGTCACCAACCTGCTCTTGTCGCTGCGCGGCTCGGGCCTCATTCCGCGTGACCTCGGGCTTCGCTTCGTCTGGATGTCGACGATCTTCTATCTGATCGTCAGCGTGCAGGGGTCGCTGCAGGCGCAGATGAGCCTCAATCAGGCCGTGCATTTCACGGACTGGGTCATCGGGCACTCACATCTCGCGATGCTCGGTTTTGCCACCTTCGCCGGGATTGGCGGCATCCTCCATGCCTGGCAGCGAATTCCTGAAGCGAGCTACAACGCGCGCGTGCTCGAGTGGTCCTGGTGGCTGCTCTTCGTCGGTATCAGCGTCATGGTCGTGGACCTGACTCTTGCCGGTGTCGTCCAGGCCAGGCTCTGGCTCGACGGCGCGCCGTGGCTCGAGTCGCTGCGTGCCTCGGAGCCTTACTGGATCGTGCGCACGCTCTCGGCTGTGCCGATCGCAGCCGGATTCGTGTTGTTGCTCGCCGGTCTCGTCACGGGGCCAAAGGGCGCCGGCGCACCGGGCACCGACCAATCGAAACCGACGAGCCTCGTCTCGCCGAACGCCGGCAATGTTGCGCCTTCGGGGCTTGCGCCTGGTCGAGTGCTGCTCATGTCCTATGTCGTTGCCGGCATCGCCGGAATTGCGTTCTTCGTCATGTCCGTGTCGCTGCTCGGCGTCTGGCCCGGCCAGGTGCTTGCAACGCAGACGGAGCTCTCCGCACCGGCGCGTCCGCTCGCGCTGACGACATCGGAGCTTCGCGGCCGCGAGATTTACGCGGCCGAGGGCTGCGCCTACTGTCACACGCAGCAGATTCGCTATACCGAAGCGGATGTCGCGCGATTCGGTCTGCCGACCGTGGCGTGGGAAACGCGCTTCGACTATCCGCATCTTTTCGGGACTCGCCGGATCGGACCCGACCTCTCGCGTGCCGGCGCCACGCGAACCGAGGACTGGCACTACGCGCACCTCTTCGCACCACGCTCGGTCGTGCCGCTCTCGATCATGCCGTCGTATGAGTGGCTCTTCGACGGCGCCGCGGACCGCCCGCTGCAGTCGGCACGCGATCTCGTCGCCTATATCGAGTCGCTCGGGCGCGCACGAGAGCTCGCATGGCCGGAGGGTGATGCCGCCGCACGAGCGGCGTTGCCGGCCGACCGCTGGACAGCGATGGCTTTCGGCTCAGGACCGCTCAATGCGCACCCTTCCAGGACGCGACCGAGAGGCGGAGCGCCGGAGCTCGGCCCGCCAGCATCGGGCGGTGTCGGCCCAGAGCTCTGGGGCCAGAATTGCGCCGGCTGCCACGGCCCAGGGGGAGGCGGCGATGGGCCGGCTGCGCGTTGGCTCGAGCCCGCACCGCCCGATCTATCGTTGCGCGAATACACCGACGACCGGCTCGCCGACGTTTTATGGAACGGTGTCGATGGCACGGCAATGCCGGCCTTCAGAGACCAGCCGTTCGAGAACCTGGCGGCGCTGGCGGACGTCGTTAAAGGCTTCGCGGCTGCGCCCGCGAGCGCCTCTCCGACCGCTGAGGAGCTTGCGCTCGGGCAAAGCGTCTATGCCGTCAATTGTTATGAATGCCACGGCGAAAGCGGCCAGGGCGACGGCTTCGCCGCCGCCGAGTTCCCCGTCGCGCCGACGGACTTCACGGGTGAGCGGCTGAGCCTCGCGGAAAACATCCGCGTGCTCGGGACAGGTGTCGAGGGCACGTCGATGGCGCCCTGGACCGACCGGCTGAGCGCGGACGAGATCGTTGCCGCTGCCCATTACGTCCGCCAGTTATTCGATACCGGTGGCGATCAATGATCAGCGCAACCATCATCATTGCATCGGTCGTTCTGGCGCTGGTCTACGGCTGCGTCTGGTGCATGAGCCCCGAGTTCCGACAGCAGATCGAGCAACCGAAACACTGGTTCCAGGACCAGCTTGAAAAGTATGATCGCGAGTGTCGGCAATCGCCGCCGACGGGAACTGAGCCCGATGCAGACTGAGTCCGACAAACAGGCCGGCAACTACCGGGGAATCATCCTCGCCGCCGGTGCCCTTTGTGTCGTGATTATCGGCGCCACCGTCGCAATCGAAAGATCGTCGAACGCTGCGGCGCTGAACGCTGCTTCGATCGCAACGCCGGAATATGGCCGCCGCCTGCTCAGGGAAACGGCAATGCTGATGGGGCCGGATCACGAAGACCCGGAGATGCGCTACACCGGCACGCGCATGGCCTGCGCGTCATGCCATCTCGAGACCGGCACGAAACCCGGCACGCTCTCGCTGCTCGGAACCGCCCCACGCTATCCGCGCGAATCGGGGCGGGACGGCGGCATGCGCGATTTGAGAGACAGGATCAACGGCTGCATGCAGCGCAGCATGAACGGCCGGCCGTTACCGCGCGACAGCATCGAGATGATGGCGATGGAGGCCTACATCCTCGACCTCGGGCAGCAGTACTCGGCGATGGGTGAATCGCGACGAATGCCCGATGAGCAGCCGGCCTTCGCCGAGCCCGACCGGGCCGCAAGCCCGGAAGCCGGACAACTCGTCTATGAGTCGCGCTGCGTCGTCTGCCACGGAGCGAATGGGCAGGGGCTGATGGCCACGAGAGATCCGGCCGACGGCTACGTCTTTCCGCCGCTCTGGGGCGAGGACAGTTTCAACAACGGCGCAGGCATGCATCGCGTGCTGACTGCGGCACGCTTCATCAAGGCACGCATGCCGCTGGGCGAAGCCGATCTCACTGACGATGAAGCCTACGACGTCGCCGCTTACATCAACTCACATCCGCGGCCCGAGATGAGTAACCTGGAGCAGGACTACCCCGACCGGACGAAAAAGCCAGTCGACAGCCCGTATCCTCCCTACGCCGATCCGTTTCCGCGTGAGCAGCATCGGCTTGGCCCGTTTGCGCCGATCCGCGAATACTACGAGCAGCTCGGCACGAATTAGCCGGCCGTCTGCCTGGCCGACCCTGCGCGGCCGACCGTGTGCAGAGGCTTCGGCGGCGCGGACTAGTTGGAAAGCTCGGTGCTGTTGATCGGGATCATCAGATGCGCCGCGGGTGTGCCCTCGCGCATCATCCACGGCCGGCCGCGGCCCGCGAGCGACTGATCGCGTTGCGGGCCCGTCGGCATCCCTAAAGGCCCGGGCATGGCGTCAGGCAGGGAAAGAATCCAGAGCAGTTTCAGTCGATCGTCTTCCTCGTAGAGGCGATACGCCAACGATCCGAAAGGCGTGGACTCGATCGAACCATCTTCTCGCGCAGCCGCCAGGGCTGCAGCGATTTCTGCTTCCGACCTGCCCTGCGCGTTGAGACGGGCCCTGAGATCGAGCTCCGCTCCCCGCCACTCTTGATAGCAACGCGTGAATCCCGTCTCGGGGTTTCTCGGCTGGCATTCGATGCCGTTCGATCCCCGGCGCAGCACGATGCGCTCGCCCGTCGCTTCGTCATATGTGAAGACCGTGGCGTCATTTCGAAGTGCTTCCGGCAGCGGCAGCACGGCCTGGACGACGGGATCGTCGATCGCCTTCGTATCGAGCCGTGTCGCGGCACCGCCGCGGTTCGACAACTGCGTGCCGTTGATGGGGATCATGAGATGCGCCTGGGGTGTGCCCTCCTCCATCATCCAGGGCAGGCCCTGCCCCGCCAGTGAGGGATCGCGCTGACTCGCCGTCGGCATACCGAGCTCATCGGATGTGGCGCCCGGCAGCACGACGACCCAGAGCAAACGGATGCGGTCGTCACCATCGTAGAGCCGATAGAGGATCGAGCCGAAAGGCGTCGGCTCGATCTCACCCGCCGCCTCGGCAGCGGCGACAGCCTCCGCGCGCTCCGCGTCCGAGACGCCTTCCGCCATCAGCCGGGCGCTCAGGTCGCGCCGCGCCGCCGTTGCTATCGGATAACACCAGGTAAATCCGTCCAGATTCTTCGGATGGCACTCGACGTGATTGGTGCCCTGACGCAACACCACACGTGAACCGGTCTCAGGATCGTAACGATAGACCGTCGCCCCGGCGCGGAGGTCCTCGGGCAATGGCAGCACGGCCTCGGCGATGATCTCATCCATGGATTGAGCGAATGCCGTCGCCACGGTCAACAGACTGGCCATGACCGCGAGGACCAGAGCGGGAACTTTGCGCATCACGGGCTCCGTTGGAATCGAATCGAAAACGTTGCAATCAGCCGGCGTAGAGCAGGCTGTAGCCGTACTCCTGGGCGCGGGTCAGGGCGATTACACCTGCCGATACGAAACGCCCGCCCTC
>JASFSD010000266.1:0-4738 GCA_050114575.1 Gammaproteobacteria bacterium
TACCCATGAAGTGCAGGATTTTCTTGCCGTTTTGAGAAAACCGGCTGGTACCGTCCGGCATGACGCCCTGCCCCTGCGTCACGCGAATCTTCTGGCAGAGATTGGTCTTGCCCGACTGACAGAACTTGCACTCGCCGCATTCGGGCGTATAGAGCGGTATCACGTGGTCACCGACGGCAACGCTCGTGACGCCCGGCCCCACTTCCTCGACGATGCCGCCGCCCTCGTGCCCCAGTATCGCCGGAAATGCCCCCTCCGGGTCCTCGCCGGACAAAGTGAATGCATCGGTATGGCAAACGCCCGTCGCCACGAGCCGGACGAGAACCTCCCCCTCTTTCGGGCCGTCGAGATCGACTTCTTCGATCGAGAGGGGTTTACCCGCCTCCCAGGCCACAGCCGCTCTTGTCTTCATCAGCGAGATACCTCTGGTGTTTATTGGTTCTGGGTAGAATGCGGATTGTAAGTGTTCGAATCGTGGGTACAAGCGCCGGATGGCAGTCTATTTGAGCCTGGGCTCGAATCAGGGGGACCGACGCGCCAATTTGCGCAATGCGCTGGCCGAGCTGGCCGACGATCGCGTTGTCATCGAGCGCGTTTCTCCTGTCGTCGAGTCGCCCGCGTTACTCCCGCCCGATGCGCCCGGCGAATGGAACTCACCGTTCCTGAATCTCGTTGCCGAATGCCGAGTCACACTGGAGCCTGCGATCCTGCTGACGCGAATCAAGCAGATCGAGCGTTCGCTGGGCAGGTCGGACACGCGCCGCTGGTCTCCCCGGCCCATCGACATCGACATCCTGATCCACGACGACACGGTCCTCGATACGGCCGATCTGACCGTTCCACACCCGGGGCTCACGCAGCGAGGATTCGTGCTGACGCCGCTCGCGGCTCTTGCGCCGAGTCTGACGATACCCGGTCTCGGCAAGACCGCCCGCGAGCTCAGCCGGGCGCATTCGCGGCCGATCCCGCTCTGGATGGGGATCGTCAACCTGACTCCCGATTCGTTCTCGGACGGCGGAGAAAACGACGCCTGGCCCGAGATCGAAGCGCGAGTCGTGGAAATGGTGTCGACCGGCGTGCACGTGCTCGATTTCGGCGCCGAGTCGACTCGGCCCGGGGCGACGCCGCTCTCGCCCGCCGACGAGTGGCGCCGGCTCGAGCCTGCGCTGGTGCAGTGCATCGAAACATTCCGCGGCGACTGGCTGCGACCCCGCTTCAGCGTCGACACGTATCACGCCGAGGTTGCCGCCCGGGCGCTCGATGCCGGCGCCGACATCGTCAACGACGTCGGCGGCCTGACGGATCCGGCGATGCTCGGGCTTGCAGCGTCGTCGAGCGCGGACTTCATTGCCATGCACAATCTCGGGCTGCCGGCCGACCCGTCCCGGACCCTCGATACAGCGCAAAGCGCCGTCGATCAGGTCGAAGCCTGGCTCGAAGAGCGGATAGAGTCCTGGCAGAAGGCCGGGATCGACCTCGACCGAATCGTTTTCGATCCGGGTATCGGCTTCGGCAAGAATCCGCTCCAGTCACTCGAGCTGCTGCGGGAGATTGCGCGCTTTGGAAGGAACGACCTGCGGCTACTGGTCGGGCATTCGCGCAAGTCGTTCATGCGAGGCTTTGCCGGCCAGTCCAATGAGGAACGCGATCTCGTGACGATCGGGAGCTCTCTCGCGCTCTGTGAGCGGGGCGTGGATATTCTGCGTGTGCACAACACGACCGATCACATCCGCGCCTATCGCGGCTGGTCGCATTCCCGATCGCCAGGCTGAAACCCGCGCGCGGAAGGGCTCGATCGGCTCAGCCGGTGGCGCTGATCCGCGATTCAGACAGCACGGAGAGCAGGCCCGACGCCTTGTCGAAGCACTCCTGATACTCGCGATCGGCATCCGAGTCGGCGACAATGCCGCCGCCCGCCCAGGCGTGGATCGTTTCGCCGCGGCGCAGCAGCGTGCGGATCGCGATATTCGTATCCATTGCGCCATCGAACCCGAGGTATCCGATTGCGCCGCAATAGACGCTGCGACGCTGCGGCTCGCATTCTTCGATGATCTGCATCGCCCGGACTTTCGGCGCGCCGGTAATCGAGCCGCCCGGAAACGATCCACGCAGAACATCCAGGGCATCCCGGCCCGGCGCCAGATCACCCTCGACCGTGCTGACGAGATGATGCACATTGGCAAACGTTTCGATATCGAACAGGCTCGTGACCTGCACGCTGCCGCCGACGCAGTTTCTGCCGAGATCGTTGCGCAGCAGATCGACAATCATCACGTTCTCGGCCCGATCCTTTTCGCTTGCCCGAAGTTCCTCGGCCAGTCTTCGATCCGATTCCTCGTCCCACCCGCGCGGTCTCGTCCCCTTGATCGGGCGCGTGACGACCTTGCCGCCACGCACGCCGAGGAAGCGTTCCGGTGATGAGCAGAGCACCTGGCCGACGGGAAAGTTCAGGTACGCCGAATAGGGCGCGGGATTATTCGTGCGCAGTCGTTCGTACGCATCCCAGCTGCTGCCGACGACCGGCGCCGAAAAACGCTGGGTCAGGTTCACCTGGTAGCAATCGCCATCGCGAATGTGCGCTTTGATCTTGTTGAAGGCGCTGTCATAGGCGCGACGGTCGAGATTGCAGGTGACGTTATCGAGCACCTGGAACGGCTGATACCTTTTCGCCGCAGCGTTGCCGAGTTCCGCATGAAGCTCATCCCAGCAGTCGAACGTCCTCTCGTCGTTACCCTGCCCAACGAGCCAGGTACGCTGCTCGGCATGATCGACGACCACGGCCCAGTCGTAGAGACCGAAAGCGAGCTCGGGCATTTCGATATCGTCTACGGCTTGCGCCTCCCAGCGCTCGAAACGCCGTCCGAGATCGTAGCCGAAGTACCCGATTGCGCCGCCGCAGAACGGCAGGAACGAGTCGGCGGGCGCCGCCGGACCGAGCTCCTCGCGCAGAATGTCGAGCGGTTCTCTCGCCGACGTCATTTGCCCCGAGCGCGTTCGAACCTCGGTCAACGTGCCGCGGGTCGTCAATGTAGCGTAGGGTTCCGCCGCATAGATATCGTATCGACCGCCCGCGATGCGCTCGCGGCCGCTGTCGAGAAATACGGCCCATTCGCGATCCGCTAGCGCCGCAAATCCCGCTGCTGAATCGAGCGAGTACTCGAGCTCGGCCAGTCTCACTCGAGCAGCGACTCCAGATCCGAGAGCACGTCCTCCGAGGAGTCCTCTGCACGCAGTGACGGATCGGCCTCGGGGATGTCGTCGAGCGTCCCATGGGCGTAGTTGGCCATCTGCTCTTCCGGATTTTCGACGATGTCGTCGTGACCGCCGAACATCTTGTCGCGTTTCAGCACCGGCAGCGTGATGAAAGCTTCGATGTCACTCGAGCTTCCGTCGACGATCGTGACCGACAACATCGCCGTCTCACCGCCCATGCCGAAGTTTAGAGCGCGAACGCCCGCGGCCGGCACGATGATCTGCATCCTCGCGAAAGCGAGCGCATCGACACCCAGCCTTGCCGCCAGCAGCGTGGCCTCGTCACCGACGCTGTACTCGCGATTGCGGACGCGCTTGCTCTTGCTGAGCTTGGTTCCGATATTGGTCATGAATTCGTCGAAGCGGCGATTCGCGTCGACCGCGAGCTCCTGCAGCCCGGGATCGGCCGCGATGGCGTCGGCGTCGATCACCGTGACCTCATAGCCCTTCGACCGAAACTCTACGGCGACGGCTGCTGTCAGATGCGTCTCGAGATCACCGCTCTCCTCGACCTGAGCCTCCTGACGAATGATTCGCTGCTTGGTCAGCTCGACGCGTGAAGGCAGGACGACCAGGGTAACCGGTCGGGTCGAGCCATCCTCGAATTCATCCGTCGCAATGACTTTGGCGCCGGCACTTGCGCTCACGAACATCGTCGCAGTAGTCAGCGCGGCGATAAAGATCCTGTGTAGACCCTTGTCAATCATCGTCGGTCTCCTGTTCTGTTAACCGGTCACGAATTCCCGTCAGCCGCCCCAGGATCACGGGACGATCCACAGCGTCGGGAGTCTCCTGCAAATACGTCAGATAGGCTCGACCGGCTTCACGATCGTTGCCCTCGTCCTCATAGACCTCGCCCAGCCCCCGATAAGCCCCGGTATAGCCTGGATCGGCATCGAGAATAGCCTCGAACGTCGCGCGTGCAGCGGCGAGATTGGCGGCCTTGTTGGCAACGCCTTCGGGCGTCTCGAGCAATCGATCCATGCGCTGCTCGCGGGTTCTGAAGATTCTCTGGCGCAACGCACGCCGGGCATCGCGCTTGTCGTAGTCTTCCGGCAGTGCCGTCGGCCTCGGCCCGAGCACGCGCTGGGCATCCCCGAGCGCCATCGCGAAATCGAGATCTTCCGGATACAGCTCCATGAAGCGGCGCGCCACGGCCATCGCGGTATATGGATAGTCATCCTGAATGTAATCCCGTACTGTCAATTCGCGTAGCGAATAGATGACCTCGTCGTAGGCGATCGGGTCGCGAGGCTTCGACGGCATTTCGGCCACGATCTGACGGCTGATTTCGACCCGTTCCTCAGGATCAGGGTGGGTCATCCAGATCGTGGCATAACGCGGGTCCAGGCCCTCGAAGTCGTTACTCAGGATCTCTAGCGCATCGGGCACGGCATGGGGATCGTATTCGGTATCGGCCATCAGCAGCGGCGCCCTGTCGTCCGCTTCCTGCTCGAGGTGCCGGCTGTACCTGAGCTGCCCCATG
>JASFSD010000267.1:0-4714 GCA_050114575.1 Gammaproteobacteria bacterium
CCTTTTCCAAGAAAAGGGCTCTGACCCCTCTTGAGCATGACGCCCTCTTGAGCATCACCCGGCCGCCTGGGCGGCCGGTTCCGATAATGCTTCCTCCAGCGCGAGCTTCAGTGCCTGGCTCTCGGCTTCGTCGAGCGGGCCGTTGTTCGCGCCGGTGACGAAGAAGACGTCCTCGGCGCGCTCGCCGATAGTCGCGACCTTGGCGTTCAGGAGCTCGACGCCGAGCCGCTCGAGCACCTGGCAGACTTCGTACAGGAGTCCCGGCCGGTCGGCTGCGACGAGCTCGACCACGGTGCGCTGGTTGGCCGGCTCCGACATCATGGTGACCTGCACCGGTGTCGAGAACATCCTGACCTGCCGCGGCGTTCGCCGGTTGATGCGCTCGGGCAGCGCCTGTCCGCGGGTCAGGGCTTCCGAAATCCGGAACTTGAGATCGCCGATGACGACCGGGTCCGAAATCGGGTTGCCATCGCTGTCGAGCAGGCAATACGTGTTCAGATTGTGCTCGGCCGTCACCAGAATGATTCTGGCATCGACGACATTGAAGCCCATGGCGGCGAGGATCGCCGTCGTGTGCAGGTAGGAACGGCGGTTGCTCGAGTAGACCATCAGTACGGTGAGCCCGGGTGTGATCGAGTTGCTGACCTCGACCAGCATGTCGGGCAATGTCTTGTCGCGCGTCAGCATCTCGGTATGCCAGGCGACTTCCCTGGCCCGGTGACGGAAGAAATACTCGTCGCTGAACTCGTTCCAGAGCGCTTCCCAGCGCCCCCGCGCAACTTCCGATTCGCCGAGAATCTCGCTGGCACGCTCGCGGGTCTCGGCGATCAGCTCCTCGCGGTCGATCGGGTCGGCTGCGCCGCGCCTGAGCGCGCGCTTGGTTCCCTGGTAGAGCTCCCAGAACAGCTTGTCCTTCCACGAGTTCCAGATGTCGGGATTCGTCGCCCTGACATCGGCGACGGTCAGGACATAGAGATAGTCCAGATGCGTCAGGTCGCCGACCAGGCGCGCAAACTCGTTGATGACCTGGGGATCGTTGACATCCTGCTTCTGCGCCGTCATTGACAGCAACAGATGGTGACGCACGAGCCAGGCGACGAGCCTCGCGTCGTAACGGCTCATGCCGTGCTCGAGACAGAACGCCATGGCGTCGGTCGCACCGAGCTCGGAATGGTCGCCGCCGCGGCCTTTGGCGATGTCGTGGAAGAGCCCGGCGAGAATCGCAATATCCGGCTTCTCGAGAGCCTGCATGATCGCGCTCGCGTTCGGGAATTCCTCGTTGAAGCGGGGCAGCGAGAGCCTTCTTAAGTTCTCGACGACGAACAGCGTGTGCTGATCGACCGTGTACGCGTGGAACAGGTCGTACTGCATGCGCCCGACGATGCGCCCGAAAGCCGGCAGATAGAGGCCGAGGACGCCATAGGTGTTCATTCGCTTCAGGGTTCGCGAGACGCCCTGCGGCGCCCTGAGAATTTCCAGGAACAGGCGGTGATGCCTCGGGTTCTGCCGGAACTCCTCGTCGATCAGCCAAAGATGCTGTTTGATCAGCGCGATCGTGTGGGCGTTGACGCCTTTGAGGTCGATCTGTTGCTCGAGCAGCAGAAAGAGCTCGAGCAGCGTCGACGGCTCGCGCAGAAAGACGTCGTTGTCGATTGCCTCGAGATATCCGTTACGCGCCTGGAAGTGCGGTCCGAGCGGGGTCGCGGGCGCGTCCTTGTCGAGCAGGATCGCTTCCTCGAAGAGCTGCAGCAGCATCTCGTTGATACGCGACAGCTCCATGACCGTGCGGTAATAGCGCTGCATGAGCTGCTCGACGGCGAGCGTGAAGGTCGCGTCCTCGTAGCCGAGCATCTCGGCCAGCCTGACCTGGTGATCGAACAGCAGCCGGTCTTCGCGGCGCCCGGTCAGCATGTGCAGCGCGTAGCGGATCTTCCAGAGAAAGGACCGGCCCGCAAGCAGAATCCGGAGCTGGCCCTCGGTCAGGAATCCGTGGCCGACCAGGTCCTCGAGGTGGGACGCGCCGAGGGCGCGGCGCGCGATCCAGTTGATCGTCTGAATGTCGCGCAGGCCGCCGGGGCTGCCTTTGACGTTCGGTTCGAGGTTGTACGCCGTGTCGTGATAACGTCCGTGCCGGGCTCGTTGCTCGGCGACCTTCGCCTCGAAGAACTCCGCGGCGTTCCAGCACTGGTCCACGCTGATGCGGTCCGGCAGCTGCGCGAACAGCAAGCCTGCGCCTTCGAGCAGCCGCGTCTCCATCAGCGTCGTCAGCACCGTGACATCCTTGCTCGCCTGCTCGGCGCAATCGTCGAGCGTGCGGACGCTGTGGCCGACCTCGAGGCCGATGTCCCAGAGAAAAGTCAGAAAGCGGCTGATCTCTTCCTGGCCTTCGGCGGGCAGGTCGTTCTCGACCAGCACCAGCAGGTCGATATCGGAATGCGGATGCAGCTCACCGCGGCCGTAGCCGCCGACGGCAACGAGATCCGCCACCCGGGCAATGCGGGCGGCCTGATGCTGCCAGACGGCCCGAATCAGGCGGTCGATCGTGTCGGCGCGCTCGTGGACGAGCGTCTCGACGGCGACACCGTCATTGAACTGCTGCCGCCTCTGTTCCTGCACCTCGGCCTGCAGCTCGCGGAAAGCCGTGATCGACGCGGCCGTGTCGCGAGCGAAAATCGATTCGAGCTGGCCCGGCTCGAAGATGGTCGATGTGTCGGCGGTCATTTCAGGCGGCTCGCTCGGCCGCGCCGAGCGTCAGGACTTCGAACCCCGACTCCGTGGCGAGCACGGTGTGCTCCCATTGGGCCGACAGCGAATGATCCTTGGTGACGACGGTCCAGCCGTCGGCCAGGAGCTTCACCTGGCGCTTGCCGGCGTTGAGCATCGGTTCCACGGTGAACGTCATGCCCGGGCGAATCTCGAGACCCGTGCCCGGTGTGCCGTAATGCAGGACCTGCGGATCCTCGTGGAACATGCGCCCGATGCCGTGGCCGCAGTATTCGCGGACGATCGAGAAGCGGTTGGCTTCGGCGAGCGTCTGCACCGCGTGACCGATATCGCCGAGCGTCGCACCCGGGCGGATTTCGCGGATGCCGGCCCACATGCTGTCGTGGCAGATCTCGATCAGCCGCCTGGCGAGCACCGTCGGCTCGCCGACCGTGAACATGCGGCTGGTGTCGCCGTGAAAGCCGTCCTTGATGACCGTAATGTCGATATTGATGATGTCGCCGGCCTTGAGCTTCTTGTCGCTCGGAATGCCGTGGCAGACGACGTGGTTGACCGAGGTGCAGATCGACTTCGGGAAACCGCGGTAATTCAGGGGCGCGGGGATCGCTGCCTGTGTTTCGACGATGTACGCGTGGCAGATGGCGTTGAGCTCGTCGGTGGTGACGCCCGGTGCGACGTGCTCCCCGATCATGTCGAGCACGTCGGCCGCCAGCCGTCCTGCGACGCGCATCTTTTCCTGTTCGTCCGGCGTTTTGATCGTCGCAGCCATCGGTTTCGGCTCAAGCCCTTTCATCGTCTCGTTCGGGAGTCTCGGATGACCGCCAGGCGGTCCGTTCAGAGTGGGTGGCGCAATTGTTGCCGCCGGGCCGCTATGGTATAAAGCGCGCCGCTTCCAGGCAATTTCTGCCCGGATGACGAAATACACACACGTGTACAAACCGGTGGGCAGGGTGCCTGAAAGGGTTTCCCGCCGGGTCACGTGGAGGACTAACCCGAACTAAGGAGATCTCATGACCGACGTATCCATGCGCCGGATGCTCGAAGCGGGCGTGCATTTTGGGCACCAGACCCGCTTCTGGAACCCCCAGATGGCACCGTTCATCTTCGGGGAACGTAACAAAATCCACATCATCAACCTCGAGAAGACGCTGCCGCTCTATCTCGAGGCGCAGACCTTCGTCCGCAAGATCGTCGCGGACGGCGGCAAGGTGCTCTTCGTCGGGTCGAAGCGCGCGGCGCGCCAGGCGGTTGCCGAGGAGGCCGAGCGCTGCGGCATGCCCCATGTCAGCCAGCGCTGGCTCGGCGGGATGCTGACCAACTTCAAGACGATCCGCCAGTCCATCAAGCGGCTGACCGACCTCGAGGAGATCACGTCCGGCGAGGCGAGCCACGATTTCACCAAGAAGGAAATCCTGCGCATGAGCCGCGAGCGCGACAAGCTGGAGCGGGCCCTGGGCGGTATCAAGGAGATGGAGTCGCTGCCCGACGCGGTGTTCGTCGTGGACGTGGGCCACGAGGAGATCGCCATCAGGGAGGCGAAGAAGCTCGACATTCCCGTGGTCGCCGTCGTCGACACGAACTGTTCGCCGGCCAGTGTCGACTACCCGATTCCGGGCAACGACGATGCCATGCGCGCGATCAAGCTCTACGCCGAAGGGATCGCCGATGCCGTGCTCGACGGCAAGGCGTCGATTCCAGACGTGCCGACGGGAGATGACGAGTTCGTCGAGCTCGATGCCGAAGGCAAGCCGCTGGAGTCGACGGGGCGCCGCGGCAAGCGGCAGGCCAAGAAGCGCGCCAAGACGAGCAAGACGGCGCGGCCGAAGCCGGCAGCAGAGAAGCCGGCGGACGCCGGCGCAGCGGGCGCCGAGGCGCCTGCCGCTGAGGCGCCTGCCGAGGAATCGGCGCCTGCGGAGGCGGCACCTGCGGAATCGACGCCGCCCGCCGAGGAGAAGGCTCCCGCGGAGGCAGCCGCAGTGGAGCCTGAAGC
>JASFSD010000268.1:0-4695 GCA_050114575.1 Gammaproteobacteria bacterium
GAGGCACAGCCATGAAAGCGTGCCCAAGTGGGAGGGGATCTGGTCGGCCGCCGCCAACAACAGCGGCAATCGTCTGTTTCTGGAAGGAAACGAGATCAAGCAGGGCGTGCTGACGCCGGAATACGAAGCGGCGTTTCAGTACCGTCGGGATCTCGGCGTGGATTACGACCGACTGACAAGCTGTGAGCCGGCCGGTCTGCCACGCTGGTTTCTCGAGCCCTACACGCGCGAGTTCATCAACACGCCGACGCAGTCCTGGTGGCACAACGATCTCGGTAACGACACGCGCCGTATCTATATCGATCAGGAGCATCAGAATATCGACGGCACGCATTACGCGGCCGGCGACAGCATCGGCTTCTGGGCCGAAGACGAAGAGTTAGGCGATGTGCTTGTCGTGCATACGGTCGATATCTATCCAGGCGACTACTTTCGCGGCACGCCGCCAACCAGCAATCAGTTCGAAACCGTCGAAATCTGGTACGAGTACACGCCGGAAAACGCCGAGCCGGATGCGGAGCCGAACGTCGCAGTCAACGTCACCTTCTACGACGAGATCAGCCTGCTCGAGCCGATTACAGTCACCTACAGCTTCCGTCGTCGTCAGGATCTCGAAGACGTAGGCTACAGGATTCGTCACTGGGAATGTGAGTCGAACGACAATACCTATCTGACTTTCGACGAGAACGGCGTGCCTAGTACGCAATACCGATTGCCCGGTGAAGAAGGCTTCATCGATCCGCGCGGTGCCGACCGAATGCGAAATCCGGATTTGCCGCCCGGACTGACCGGGCAGGAGAAAAATCCGATTTTCGACGATGGTTTCGAAGATTTCATTTTTTAGAGGCAGCTGTTCATGAAGCAAGCAGTCAAAACCATGGCCTCAGGGCTGATCGTCGCATCTGTCGGAATCGTTAGCAACGCACTGGCACACCACAGTTTCGCGATGTTCGATCGCAGCCAGGAACTCGTCATGGAAGGCACGGTGGCCAGATGGGCGTTCAACAGTCCGCATGTCGCGATCTACATCGAGAATACCGAAGGCGAACTCTGGGCATTTGAAGGTGCCGCTCCGGCGCATATCGCAGGGCTCGGCATGACCGGCTTCACGTTCCAGCCCGGCGAAGCGGTGACCGTGGTTGTCTGTCCATTGCGCGACGGCCGGCAGGGCGGCGCGATCGGCTATGTGATCAAGGAAGGCGACGAAGACAACTTCGAAAACTGGTTCCGGCCGAACGACGGCGGCTGCGGGCCAAGTCGGGACTGGGGCGAGTGGCTTGCCGCCGGTTATCGTTCGCGGGCCGAGGCTGAAGAAGCGCTGGGCATCGAGCCGGGCGACTCGCCCGGGGGGTTCGGTCCGCCTCGTTAGCCAGAGCCATTCGCGCGAGGTGCAGGGGGAGGCGCCAATGAACGACAGAAAAGACTGGGACACCGCCTACGAGTGGAAAGCGGTTGCGCTGCTCGGCCTGGGTTTCGGGCTCGTCGGTCTCGACCGCTGGATCATCTCGCCACTGTGGCCCGAGATGTACCCCGAGCTTGGTCTCGAGCCGAGCGCGATCGGCACGCTTGCGGGTGTCCTCGGTGTTGTCTGGGGCATCTTCGCGATCTTTTCCGGGCGTTTGTCCGACAGCATCGGTCATCGCAAGGTTCTGATACCGGCCATCATCCTGTTTTCGATGTTGTCGGGTGTGACCGGTATGGCGCAGGGTCTGGTCATGCTGATTCTGGTGCGCGCACTGATGGGCGCCATGGAAGGAACCTATTGTCCGACAAGCTTCACCGCTGTTGCCGTTGCGTCGAAGCCAGCCAGACGCGGCTTCAATCAGGGGTTGCAGCAAAGCGGGTTCGCGCTGCTCGGACTCGCGCTCGGCCCGATCATCGCGACGCAATTGCTCGGCTTTGGTATGTCGTGGCGCCTGATCTTCTGGATCGTCGCGGTGCCCGGTATCGTCGTCGGCATCCTGTTGGTCTTCGTGCTGAAGGAGCCCAGGGACACGCAGGCCGGCGAACTGATCGGCGCCACCGGCGGCGGCAGTGGGAACTGGTCCGACGTGCTCAAGTCGCACAACATCGTCGTTTGCATGGCCGCGCTGCTGTGCGCAATGGCCTGCGTCTTTGTTCTGAGCGCGCTCGTTCCGGTTTATCTGACTGACGTACTGGCGTTGACGCCGGCGCAGATGGGTGTCGTAACGTCGGCGATCGGCTTTGGCGGTTTCTTCGGTCAATTCGGCTGGCCGGGATTGTCGGACCGATTCGGCCGCAAGCCGCTGGCTGTTCTCGGGTTCATAGGGGCGACAATCTCACTGTGGATCTTTGCGGGGACTGGCGCCGATGTCTGGAATCTGTTCCTGTGGCTTTTTGTCACGTCGTTTTTCTGCCTCGGCAACATCGCGCTGATCACCGGGCCCATCGCGACCGAGTCGGCGCCGGTTGGGCTGGTGTCTTCGGCCATCGGTATTGTCGTCGGCATCGGTGAAATATTCGGCGGCGGCATCGCGCCTGGAATTGCTGACTTTGTGGCCCGCTCGTATGGACTGCCGAGCGTGCTCTACGTGGCGCTGACGGGCGTCGTTCTGGGAATCTTCGTTTGTCTGTTTCTGCGCGAGACGGCGCCCGGCAAAGTCGGATCCGCCTAGCCTGCCGGCAGTCGGCGTGCCATTATCCGGCACATGGAAAGGGGGCAGGTATTCTCGGCCAGTGAGACGCACCGGCGCATTTCGCGCGCCGGGAATCGTCTGGTCCTGCACAGCGAGGATGCCGGCTGGCAATCGCTGCACGCAGCCGTATTCGAGGAAGCCCCGTTTCACGCCACGGAGCCACCTGTCGGCCACGCTTTTCTGATCTACCATATCGCCCATCCGACACGCGTTACGCGCCAGGTTGAATCGGAACAGCGCGAATCGGCGCTGATCGGTCCGAGACAAGTTTGCATCACGCCCGGCAACGCCGAGACATTCTGGCGTCACGCGGGCCACCCCGAAATCCTCCAGGTGTATCTCCGCGACGCCGTGCTGAGGCAAACCTGTGAAGAAATTTGTGGCGGCGACGGTGCCGGCATTGAAATCGTGCCTCGGTTCGCGATATCGGATCCCCTGCTCGAGCAGCTTGCGCTGGCAATCGTCGCGGCGCTCGAGGACGGCCGTACCGAGGACACTCTATACGTCGACACGATGGCCCGAATGATGGCGGCGCATCTGGCGCGCAAACATTCGACGCGGGTTGCGGCCGAGCGCCCCGTTGCCAGTGACGGCCTGACCCGACAACGTCTGAATCGCCTGCTCGCTTACATCGAGGAGCATCTGGGTGACGACCTGACGCTCAAGCGAATGGCCGTCGAGATCGAGCTCAGCCCGTTCTACCTGGCGCGCGTCTTCAAATCGGAGATCGGAAAGTCGCCGCACCAGTATGTGATTGAACGCCGCATTGCACGCGCCAGGGCGCTGCTCCGGGATACGTCGCTGCCGATTGCAGACGTGGCCCTGACAACGGGCTTCTCGTCGCAAAGTCATTTGTCGACCTGGTTTCGGCGGCTCGTCGGGGTCTCGCCGGCGTGTTACCGGAGCAAGTGCTGACGAACCGAATCGGGCAGCCACAAGAATCTGACCGGCTTACGCAGGTTTCTGCAAGCGTCGCCGCTCCCCGCGGCTTAGGCTTCCAGCTCCGAAGCAGGGGAGACGACTCATGACCGGTAAACGGGATCATCGGGCAGATGCCGAAGCCATTGGTGCAGTTCGCTCGGACCAGCCGCAGACCGGCGCCGAATATCTCGAGTCTTTGCGTGACGGGCGCGAAGTCTATATCTACGGAAATCGCGTTGACGACGTCACGAGCCATCCGGCGTTTCGCAATACCGCGAGAATGACGGCACGCCTGTTCGATGCTCTGCACGATCCCGACAGGAACGGGGAAATCCTTTCTCCGACAGATACGGATGGCAACGGTCGTACGCATGCGTTCTTCAAGGCGCCGAAAACTCTAGAAGAATCGATCGCTGCGCGTGATGCCATTGCAGCCTGGCAACGCATTACCTACGGCTGGATGGGGCGCTCTCCGGACTACAAGGCGGCGTTTCTCGGCACGCTCGGTGGCAACGCAGGGTTTTACGAGCCCTTTGACGACAATGCGCGACGCTGGTACACGTTTTGCCAGGAACGCGTACCGTTCGTCAACCATGCGATCATTCATCCGCCGGTCGACCGGGACAAGCCACCCGATCAGGTTGCCGACGTTTGCGTACATGTCGAGAAGGAGACTGATGCCGGAATATATGTGTCGGGTGCCAAGGTCGTCGCGACAGGATCGGTGCTGACCAACTACACATTCATCGCGCATCATGGCCTGATCCCGCTCGGCGACAAGAAGTTCGCGCTCGTATTTATGGTGCCGACGAACGCCGAGGGCGTTAAGTTCATTTGCCGAACGTCTTATGAGATGACGGCTTCGGTCATGTCCAGTCCGTTCGACCAGCCACTGTCATCCCGCCTCGACGAAAACGACGCTGTATTCATCATGGACAACGTCTTTGTGCCGTGGGAAAACGTTTTCGTATTCGGCGACGTCGAGAAGGCGAATAATTTCTTTCCGCAGACCGGGTTCCTGCCGCGCTTCGTCGTGCACGGATGCACCCGACTTGCGGTCAAGCTCGACTTTATCGCCGGGCTCCTGCTCAAGGCTGTGGAGGCTTCGGGGACGAAG
>JASFSD010000269.1:0-4688 GCA_050114575.1 Gammaproteobacteria bacterium
CCTCGCCTACTGCTTCCATTGCCAGCGGGCGCGGTAGACCGAATTCATCCAGGTATTCAGGTGATGTGGCCCATATGTGAAGCAAATCGGCTAACGGGCTGAGCAGCCTTCTTGGCTCGGCAGTCTTGAATGGCTGCGAGTTCCTTATGGCCTGTACTTGCTTACGTGGAATACCTGTCATTGCGGCGACCCGTGATGTGTTCGTGGCGCGCCCCCTAATTCCGAATCGCTCTGTTGCAGTGTGAACAAATGCTTGACGGCAAGCCTCGTCGAACTCCCTGTATCCGATACCATGGGTCAACAAGATTCGAGCTATAGGCAACATGAACCTATAGCAAGCGCTCAAGATACGTCGACGCGCCTCATTGCTCACTTTTAATAGACCCAGATAGAAGCCTTTCCGCGTCCACATCACCCAAGACTTCCACCCCCAACTCCTTCGCCTTGTCGAGCTTGGACCCGGGATTCTCGCCGGCGATGACCAGGTCGGTATTTTTCGACACGCCGCTGGTGACGCGTGCGCCAAGCGCCTCGAGTTTCTCCTTGGCTTCGGTTCGTGACATGCTCGAAAGCGTACCTGTTAACACAACCCGTTTGCCACTCAACGGCGAATCACTGGTGCCCTCATTTCGGACGGATACAGGCCAGCGGATCTCGTTCGTTACTAATTCATCGATTACAGACACATTGTGTGACTCACCGAAAAAGGAAGTAATCTGCTCGGCGATGACGGGGCCGATGTCTTCCACCTCCTGCAATCTATCGATATCTGCCCCGCGAAGCTCCTCCAGGGTCTGAAACTCCGATGCCAGTGCGGCTGCCGTAGCGGCACCGACGCCTCGGATACCGAGCGCATACAGGAAACGTGCGAATGTGGTTTCCTTGCTGCTTTCGATGGCGGTGAGAATCTTTTTGGCCGATTTCTCGCCCATTCGCTCCAGCTCGAGCAGGACGTCGGTCGTCAGCCCGTAAAGATCGGCAGGATTGGAGACCAGTTCCCGGTCGACCAGCTGATCTATCAGCTTGCTGCCCAATCCCTCGATGTCCATTGCCGACCGGGAAACGAAGTGCTTCAGCGACTCCTTCAGCTGTGCGCGGCAGACAAGCTGCCCCGTGCAGCGCGCGATGGCTTCCCCCTCGGGGAGCACGACGTCCGAGTCGCATACCGGGCACCGGGCAGGCATCTCGACCGGGGTCGTGCCTCTCGGCCTGCGTTCCGCCACGATGCCGACTATTTCGGGGATAACGTCTCCCGCGCGCCGGACAATGACCGTATCGCCGACACGGACGTCCTTGCGATGCACTTCTCCGATATTGTGCAGAGTGACATTGCTGACGGTCACGCCGCCCACGAACACGGGCTCGAGCCGGGCCACCGGTGTCACGGCGCCCGTTCGTCCGACCTGGAATTCAACGGCCGTCACGACGGTCAGCTCCTCCTCTGCCGGAAACTTGTGTGCGATTGCCCAACGGGGTGCCGTGGAAACCGAGCCGAGCACGCCTTGCCAGTCGAATCGGTTGACCTTATAGACGACCCCATCGATCTCATAAGGTAAATCGGGCCTTTTCTTACTGATATTCGCGTAATAGGCCAAACAGCCCAGAAATCCCTCTACCAGTTGCCACTCGGGTGATGTCCTGAAGCCGAGATCCCGCAGAAATCCGAGCATCTCTGCTTGCGTCCGCGGTTCATCGTCCGCCACCAGGTCTCCCAGACCGTAGAAGAATGCATCCAGCGGGCGCAGGGCCGTGAGCCTGGGGTCGAGTTGGCGCAGGCTGCCGGCGGCCGCGTTGCGCGGATTGACGAAGGCCTTGCCGCCTTCGGCCTCGGCGCGCCGGTTGAACTCCTCGAAGCCCGCCTTCGGCATGAACACCTCTCCGCGAACCTCCAGCACCTCTGGCACGGATTCGCCCCGCAATCTGAGCGGGATGCTGACGACCGTGCGGACGTTGTGCGTGACGTCCTCGCCGCGGCGGCCATCCCCTCGAGTGGCTCCCTGGACCAGCAAACCCTTCTCGTAACGAATACTGATCGCCGTGCCGTCGAGCTTGGGCTCGGCAACGTATGCCATTTCTGCGGGCGCAATTCCGGCATCGGCCAGCCGCGCGAGCACGCGCTTATGAAATGCCTCGACCGCATCCTCATCGAACGCGTTCGCGAGCGACAGCATCGGCACGGAGTGCACTACTTCCGGAAACTCTTCGGCGGGTACCGGACCTATCCGCTGCGTCGGTGAATCGGGAGTTACGAGCTCGGGATAACTCGTTTCGATTTCCTGTAAACGCAGGTACAGGCGATCGAATTCCGCATCCGGTATCTTGGGTTGCGCCAGCACATAGTAGGCGTAGCGATGTTCCTCGATCTCGTTGCGAAGCCGCTCGAGTTCGCGCACGACTCCCGCAGGCGCCGAGTGAGCCCGGCCGCTCATGAGCCCGACAGTGATCTGTCGAGCGTGTGGCAATAGGCGATGATTTCTTCCCTTACGTAACGCTCCCGCTGAATACTCCACGAACTGCCTTTCTCGTCTCGCAACTCGCCTTCGAGATCTCTGGCGAGATCGCGCGCCGTATCAACCATCGCATCGAATCGAGTGACGGGATCTCCAGACCCGGGGAGAACCATGAAGAAGCTCATGCCGGCAATCTTGGCGTCGGTTAGATTCGAGAGGTCGAAGGAGCCTGGCTCGGTCAGGCTCGCCACGCTGAACATCGGATCCTCGGTGACATCGCTGGCGTGCATGTGGAAGATCCCATACCGCCCGTGCTTGAGGCCGGCAGCGCGAAGCGCAAGAATCACGCGATCGCAGGCGATCTCCTTCGCAGTTGGAATAAACCGCAACGTGACGATCTTTTCGACCTGCTCTATCGGCTCTTCAGGACGTTCCGGCGGAACTGTCTCGGCAGCATCCGCAGACTCGGTCTCATCGAAAGCCGGCTCGACTCGAACTGATCCGTTCTTATCGGCTCTTTTCAGCGGGGCCAGATGGCTTAGCCAGCGCTGCGGAATCCCCTGGCTGAGGAGGTATACGGCGACGATTACCAAAACGCCGAGTGCAAGCAGCACCCATCGCAATTCCGTCATTTCGGTTCGGTCTACATCGCAGCAAGCTGGACCGCTTCATCGATGTCCACGGCAACCAGGCGAGACACGCCCGGCTCGTGCATCGTGACGCCCACTAGCTGGTTCATTGCCTCCATCGTGGTCTTGTTGTGCGTAATGAGCACGAACTGGACCTGATCTGACATTTCCCGGACGATCTCGCAGAACCGACCGACATTGGCATCATCGAGCGGTGCATCGACCTCGTCCAGCATGCAGAACGGTGCGGGGTTGAGCTTGAAGATTGCAAACACGAGCGCGACGGCAGTCAACGCCTTTTCTCCGCCCGACAACAGGTGAATCGTACTGATTCGTTTGCCTGGCGGACGCGCCATGACGGTAACGCCGGCGCTCAGCAGGTCTTCGCTGTCGAGCTCGAGGTATGCCTGGCCGCCACCGAAAAGTCGTGGAAACAGCTCTCCCAGACCGGCATTGGCGCGATTGAATGTGTCGCGAAAGCGGGTTCTCGTCTCGCCGTCGATCTTTCGGATTGCCGCTTCCAGGGTCGCCAGGGACTCGGTCAGATCCTCGTACTGCTTATCCAGGTACTGCTTGCGAGCCGACTGCTCCTCGAACTCGTCGATGGCTGCCAGATTGATGGCACCAAGGCGCTGGATCTTCCGACCCAGCGTTTCGAGTTTCTCTGCCCACGCGTCAGCGGTCGCGCCTTCCTCGAGCTCCGCCACGAGCTGCTCACGCTCGAAACCGGTTTCGGCAAACTGCTCCGCCACCGTATCGGCCCTGACTTCGGTTTCCCGGACGATCATCCGAGCGCCCTCGGTCTCGTCTCGCGCCGTGTTCACGGCACGCTGGGCCTCAGCTCTCCTGCGCTCGGCGTCGCGTACCTGGTGTTCGGCTTCCTCGACCGAAGACCTGGCGGCGTTGAGCTCATTCTCGACCTCGAGGCGCCGGTCCAGCTCACTCTCGAGCGACCTTTGCTCCTGGGCCAGCGGCACTTTCAAGGCATCAATCTGCGACGCGAGCTCCGCGCGGCGCTCTTCCAGATATTTTTGCTGAGCCTGGACGCGCTCGAGGGCAGCGCTCGCCGATTGCTTGGAGCTACGGCGCGACTCCAGCATGATCGCAATTTCTTTGACCCGCTCCCGGTTCTGCTCAGCATCTGCACGCGCCTGTCGCAATCGGGATACCGTCTCGTCACGCGAACGACCGAGGTCCTCTCGTGCGTCGAGACCCGCGGTTCGCTCCGCGACGGCTTCATCGAGACGCACGTGCGATTCCTGCATCGCCTGACTGATCGCGTAGCGCTCGTCTTCCAGCGCCACGAGGTCACTTTCGAGCACACGCAGTCGATGCCTCATGTCCTCGAACCGGGTGCGCCGGGTCTCGAGCTCCGTACGGGTGTCGGCGTGCTGGCTTTGCAGCTCGCGAACTCTGGACTGATTCTCCGACTGCTTGCTCTCGAGCTGCTCGAGACGCTGGCGGATCTCCTCCAGCCTGCGGGCCGTGGTTCCGTCCTGCTCAGAGAGAGTCGCAACCGAAGCCTGCAGGCGCTCCATTTCCTCGCCTCGTGCAATCACACCGAGCTGCGGATCGTCGGCGGACTGTGTACGCAACCCATTGCGCGTGA
>JASFSD010000270.1:0-4679 GCA_050114575.1 Gammaproteobacteria bacterium
GTGATCCTCGGCCAGCGTCCTGAACGACTCAGCCAGCAGCTTGACGCGCTCACCGGCTGGCTGAGGCGAAGGGTTGGCGACCTTTGCCGCATCGAGGCGCGCCAGATCCATGAGCTGCTCGACCAGCCGCAGCAAACGCTCCGCGTTGCGACGGATCGTCGACAGATGCGCCCGACTGTCCGCCGCCGACTCCCGCCGCAACAGCCGCTCCAGCGGCCCGAGAATCACCGTCAGCGGCGTTCTGAACTCGTGCGAAACGTTGGCGTAAAGTCGGTCCTTGAGCTGCACGGCCTCCTGAAGGTGCTGACTCTGCCGGGCGATCGTATCGCGTTGCTGCTGCAGCTCTTCCGTGCGAGCCTGGACCGTCGTTTCGAGCTCGCGGGCCCTGCGAGTGGCCGTCCGCGTTCGATACGCCACGAGTGTGACGAAGGCGCCCAATGCAGCGAGCCCGTATAGCAGGAAGGCCCAGCCGGTCAGCCAGGGCGCGGGCAGGACCGTCAGATCGATCGCACGAACATCGCTCCAGAATCCGGCGGCATTGGCTCCGCGGTAGAGGAACCGGTAATCTCCGGGCGGCAGCGTCGTATAGGTCGCGCGCCGCTGCGTGCCGGTTGCGCCGATCCATTGCGGATCGAGACCCTCGAGGCGATAGGCGTATCGATTGCGCATCGGCTCGCGGTAGTCGAGCACGGCGAGATCGAAGCTGACCGACCGGTCGCGATGGCCGAGCGTGAGCGACGCAGCATCCCAGGCGGCATCGTCCGCCGAGTCGCGATTCCGCGGATCCACGGGCAACAAGGCATCGTCGAAAACGCCAAGTCGCGTGACGGACACCTCCGGCAGCGTTGCGTCCTCGAGAAAATCTCCTGGGCTCAATGACGCGAGCCCACCCTGGGTCGCGATGTAGAGCTCACCACCGGGTGAAATCGACAGCGCGAGCACTTCGTCATCGGGCAGCCCGTGCTGCACGTAGAAATTCCGCACCGTGCGCGAAGCCGGGTCGAGACGTGCCAGGCCTCCGGCAGTGCCAGCCCAGACGAACCCGGATTCATCGACAGCGACTGCGTTAACTCGATCATGAGCGAGCCCATCACTGACGAGGAAATGCTCGAATCGCCCGGTTTCCGGATCGAAGCGGTTCAGACCGCGGCCTGTGCCGAGCCAGAGCGTCCCATCGGTGTGCTCCGCGACCGACAGAAACTCCTTGTCGCTCGGACCGTCGATGCCCGGTCCCTGGTACATGATCCGCTCGAAGCGGCCCGTCTCCCGATCGAGCCGATTCAGGCCATCCAGTGTGCCGACCCAGAAACGCCCTTGCGAGTCTTCATGGACGAAGTACGGAAAGTCGCTGCTGATCGTTGCCGGATCGGTCGCATCAGGAATGAGGTATTCCAGCGGTTCGCCATTTCGCCCCGGCAGCCGGACGAGGCCGAGGTACGGAATGCCGCCCCAGAGCGTGCCGGCTTGATCCACGTGGATGATGCTCGGCGTGTCCTGCAGTGGAATGATCGACGGTCCGAAGCTGCCGAGCTCAC
The DNA here is from genome assembly GCA_050114575.1 of Gammaproteobacteria bacterium. Taxonomy (GTDB): domain Bacteria; phylum Pseudomonadota; class Gammaproteobacteria; order Steroidobacterales; family Rariloculaceae; genus DATCZB01. The sequence continues at coordinate 1,536 of JASFSD010000270.1, forward strand.
GGGTGAACAGAGCAATGTGCTGTGGCACGCCGACATAGAACCAGCCGTCGCTGCCGGCATGCAGCGCATAGACGCGATTATCGGGATACTCCGGGCGGTCGGGCGCGAGCAGATGGGCCGCCCACGTGTCGGCGGCCTCGTCGAGCTGCGCCATGCCGTTCATGTTGCCGATCCAGACCTGCTCGTTCTCGTCGACCACGAGCGACATCGGTGCAGCGGCCACGGCGGCAGCCAGGCTATCCGGTGGCGGACGGTGGATCTCGATCCGCTCGCTCGCAAGATCGAGGCGGCTTAGCCCTCGGCCGGCGAACCAGAGCAGCCCCGTATCGTCCTCGAAGATGCTCGTGATGCGATCGCTGCCGATGCCGTTCGGCTGCTCGGCGTCGACGCGATAGTGAATGAATCGATCCGCATCCGGATCGTACCGAGAGAGCCCGGTCTCCGCCGTGCCGATCCAGAGATCACCGGCGCCGTCCTCGAGCAACGCCGTGATGATATTACCGCCAATCGTACTCTCGTCGACCTGGGCGTCGCGGCTGACCTCGAAGAACTCTCGCTCACGCGAGCTGCGATCGATGCGATTCAGCCCGCCGTCCGTGCCCGCCCAGAGATTGCCTCGGCTATCCTCGTATACCGCACGAACGATCTCGTCGAGCTGATTACGCTCGGCCTCTTCCGCCGGACCGAGCGGCACGCGTGCGAAAGTGCCGGGACCAGGATCGAATCGGCCGAAACCGCCGCCGTTGGTGCCGAGCCAGAGAGCGCCAGCTGCATCGATGTGAATGCTCCAGATGAAGTCATTCGGAATGCTCGACATATCGTCGGGGGCATGTCGAAACCGAGTGACCCGGCCCGACACGGGATCGAGCCGGTTGAGCCCCGAGGCGCCGACCCACAGTGCGCCTGTATCATCTTCGGCAAGCGCCGTGACGAGATTGCCTGCAAGTGTCCCGGGGTCGGCCGGGTCGTGCAGGAACCGATCGAACGAGTCCGTCCGCGCATCGTAGCGCGACAAGCCCGCGGCCGTTCCCACCCAGAGCGTGCCCGATCGATCGACGAGCAGAACGCTGACATCGTCGTGGACCAGCGATCGGTCATCCATCGGGTTGTTTCGATAGACGGACATCTCGATGCCGTCGTAACGGACGAGACCGGCGCTCGTCGCGAACCACATGAATCCCCGATTGTCCTGCACGACGGACCAGACGTTGGGCGCCGGCAAACCGCTCTCGGGGCCGAGGTGAGTGAATGTCGTGGCCGGCTCGCCAGCACCAATCATTCGGGCCCACAGGATGACCGAGAGCATGGGCACGAGCCACTGGCATCGGCGGAACGCGCCATGGCGGTGGTGACGCGGCCAGTGGTCAGTCACCGAATCCCGACGCACGGCGGCGCCCGCCTATGGTGTGGTTTAACTGCAGATAGACGAAGCGGCCACGCATGTCGTAGTAATCAACAGGAAAACCCTGCGACGCGGAAGCTGAGAACGGTGGCGGCTCGTCGAGCAGATTTTCGACGCCAAGCGTCACGGACGTCGCCCGCGTGGCGGCGAAACGCATTTGCGCATCCCATTCGACGTGTGACGCCACCTCGCCCTCACCCATGGCCTCTTCCAAGCCATCGGTCCAGCGGCCATACAGTCCCGCCTGCCAGCGGTCGCGGCTCCAGGTAAGGTTCAGGTTCACGCGGTTCTTCGGGTAGCCGTAGGCCCCTGCCAGTTGCTCAAGCGGATCGCCTGCCGCCCTGGACAGCCTGTTCGAGCCGATATGCGTCGCAAGCACCTGCCCCGTGAGCACGCCGTCCGCGGGGCCGATGAAAGCGGTATCGACATCGAGATCACACCCCCTGACTTCCTGCCTGCCGAAATTGAGCGGCAGCAGATTGACCTGGCGAATGCCACCCGGATATCCGGGTGGATCGCCCGGCTCCGGGTCATAACGGATGATGGTTCCGGGCGGCAGATTGTCCTCGTTACGGATCATCCACGCCGTCTGCGCCGTGACGATCTTGTCGTACACATCGACCTGCCAACAATCGGCGCCGACCCGATGGTTCTCGAATATGTCGCCCTCGATACCGACTGACGTTGACTCGGACTGCTCCGCCGCCAGGTTCGGGTTGCCCCAGACCGTGGCCACGAAAGCCGTGGTCACGCAGCCACCGGACAGCTCTGGAATAAGCCACGGCTCGATGAGCTGGGGGCAGCGCTTCGGGTCCCAGGAACCCTGAAGCTTGCTGGAGGGCCCGCGAAAGAGCTCACCGGGCGAAGGTGCCCTGAAGCTCTGGGCCCATGAGGCTCGCGTCCGGACGCGGCGCGTCTCGCCGAAGCGAAGCGCCATGCGCGGACTCAGCCCCTCGTCGAAACTCTCGATGTCGTCGAAACGCAGAGCGAGCTGCAGATCGAGCTCCGGCAGCAGCGGTATGCGAAGCTCGCCGAAGACGCCGTTCAGGCTCTGGCTGCCGAGCGCGGCGACGAAGCCTTCCGCGTCGGGCAACGCGAAAGGCACGTCCCAGGGCTCGATGTAGGCGTACGCGTCGATCTGATCGAGAGGCAGATCGACACGCATGCCGAAATAGCGCCTGTCAGGCCCAGGAACTCCGGCGGGCCCGGATTTGTTCTCCTCCGGATCGTTCAGGCCGTCGATCAGCGATATGAGATTCTGCGGATCGCCGAGATCCTTGATCGACTCGATTCTTCGCTCGAAGCCCAACGCCATAAGCAACTGACCCGCACTCATCTGCCGCAGGTTTCTGAAAGTCCTGAGCGCGTAAGACCGTAATCGGGAAGTCGAGCGACGCCCGCTCGACGCCTTAAGACTGTTGGTCAGCGCCAGGCTGTTCGGGTTGCTCACCGGCGAATAGAGATTCAGAAACTCATCCTGCTCGAGGAGGCCGTTGCCGTCGAGATCGATTCCATTGAGGGCATCGGCGATTCGGTCGGCGCTGACATGCCCCTCACCCAGGATTCGCGACGTCGACTCATTGGCAAGGGCACTGAGCTCCCAGACCCAGTCACCCAGCGTGCCCTCGAGGGCGACGACGAGACGACGGTTGTCGATGTCAACCGTATCGATACGCTGCCCCAGCTCAGAGAAACGATAGCTCGTCACCAGATCACTCCCGGTCGGGTTCCAGGGGTTGCTG
>JASFSD010000271.1:0-4654 GCA_050114575.1 Gammaproteobacteria bacterium
GGCTGCTTGCTTTCGTCGTGCTCATCGGCCTATCGGTTCCGATGTCAGCGGAGCTTGCGGCGGCGTTACCCGATGTCCTGCCCGGGCTCGGTATCCGCGAAGGCCAGTTCGGGTGGCTGGTCGACAAATACGTGCTCGACCTGATGGTGAACTGGCCGCTGCTGGCGCTCGCACCCATGACCCTCCTGGGTGAGTTCGTGGATTCACTGCCCGATGTCGGGACGATCTTCTTGAGCTGTGCAGGCTGGGCCCCGATTGCTCTTGCCTACACCTGGGGCACTCGCAACAGGCATCTGTACTTCTTCGTGTTGAGCATCTATCCGTTCGTCTGGGTGATGGGCATTGGCTTTCAGCTTATGGCGGAAGCAGCTGCAGGCCTGTAGCCTCACCGGTCACCAGTCTCACCGAAATCTCGATCGCCCTCAGAACATTTCATTGTGGCGCTGCCGGCAGGTTTTCCGCTGCCGGAAATCCTTGCCTGGTGCTATCCTGATTATGTGAAAAAGAAAAGTACGCTCCGGGTTTGCCGGGTCGCAATCGATACCTACAAGGAAAACGTCGCCTATCTGCACAGGGACTGCATGGTCTACCGCAGTGAAGGATTCCAGGCGCTTTCCAAAGTCGAGATATGTGCCGAGTCCGGGAAGAAGAACGTTCTGGCGACGCTGAATGTCGTCGACGATGTGTCGATCACGGCCGAAGATGAGCTCGGTTTGAGCATCGACGCGTTTGAACAGCTGAAAGTGGACGAGGGGGTCCCCGTTACGGTTGCCCATGCGACACCGGCGCCATCGCTCGCCGCAGTGCACCGAAAAATCGCCGGTGAGCGCCTCAGCCAGGCAGACTACAGCGCGATCGCACGCGACATCGTCGCGCATCGCTATGCCAAGATCGAGCTGGCCGCCTTTCTCGTCGCATGCAGCGAGACCGGCATGGAGCGTGACGAGATACTCAATCTCACGCGCGCCATGGTCGAAAGCGGCGATCGCCTCGACTGGGGCGAGCCTCTGGTCGCCGATAAGCACTGTATCGGGGGAATTCCCGGCAATCGCACGAGCATGCTGGTCGTCCCGATCGTGGCCGCCCACGGCATGTTCATCCCCAAGACTTCGAGCCGCGCTATCACTTCACCGGCGGGCACTGCCGATACGATGGAGGTCCTGGCCGAAGTGGAGCTGCCGCCGGCGAAGCTCCTGGAGATCGTTCGCAGCGAGCGGGGATGCCTGGCCTGGGGCGGCACCGCGCGCCTGGCCCCGGCGGACGACATTCTCATATCCGTGGAGAGACCGTTGCGTATCGACTCGCCCGGGCAGCTTGTCGCATCGATCCTGGCAAAGAAGCTGGCAGCCGGTGCGACGCATCTCCTGATCGATATTCCGATGGGTCCGACCGCCAAGGTCAGAAGCCAGGCAGCCGCGTTGAGGTTGCGCAAGCTCTTCGAGTTCGTCGGTGACCGGGTCGGTCTCGAGCTCGAGGTCATGATCACCGATGGGCTGCAGCCGATAGGCCGGGGTATAGGCCCGGTGCTCGAAGCACGTGATGCCATGCAGGTTCTGGAGAACGACCCCGATCAACCCCGTGATCTCCGCGAGAAGGCGTTGCAGCTCGCCAGCCGCATCCTGGAGTTCGACCCGGATGTACGTGGAGGTCAGGGCTACACCTTGGCGCGCGACATTCTCGAGTCCGGCCGCGCTCTGGAGAAGCTCGAGGCGATCATCGAGGCTCAGGGGCCGAGCAGGGTCGAAGCCAAGCCCGGCCGACTGGTGACAACGATAGACGCCGATACAGACGGGCATGTCGCCGCGATCGATAACCTGCAGATGGCAAGCATTGCGCGTCTGGCAGGCGCGCCCATGGACAAGGGCGCAGGCGTCGATCTGCTGCACAAAGTCGGTGACCCGGTCCGAGCCGGCGAGCCGCTATACGCGATTCATGCGGAGTTCGATGCGGACTTTGCGTTCGCAACGGAGACTGCCAGACAGGAATCGGGGTTCACGATTGCCTCCTGAGCGAGCCGGGTACGCCGCCAAGGACTCGTCGATACTCCTGGGGTTTCCGGAGTACGAAGAGCCGGCAAGAAGGCTCGCGGCGCAGGCGGGAATTCGCTACTCGGGCATTGCCGTGCATCAGTTTCCGGACGGCGAAAGCCTCGTGCAACTGCCACCCGAGTTGCCTCCCGATGTCATCCTGTGCCGCAGCCTGAATGATCCAAACGGGAAGCTCATCGAGCTCGAGCTCGCTGCGGCGACCGCGTTCGAGCTCGGGGCGGCGCGGCTGACTCTGGTCGCCCCCTACCTTTGCTATATGCGCCAGGACGTCGCCTTTCATGAAGGTGAGGCCGTCAGTCAACGCATTATCGGCCAATTCCTCTCGCGTCATTTCGATCGGCTGGTTACCGTCGACCCGCATCTGCACCGAACCCGCAGGCTTGCAGACGCCGTGCCCGTTCAGCATGCCGTTTCGATACAGGCAACGCCGGTGATGTCCGAGTGGCTTATGACTTTGCCCTATTCGCCCGTGCTCATCGCGCCGGATCGAGAAGCCGAGCAGTGGGTCAAGGCAATCGCCGAGCCCGCCGGGCTCGACTTTGCCGTCGCGACCAAGACGCGTCTTGGAGACCGGCGCGTGAAGATCGCGCTGCCCCGAATAGATGTCGCCGGCCGTCACGCGGTCATCGTCGACGACGTAGCCAGCACCGGGCGAACCGTTGCCGAAACGGCAAGAGAACTACGCGCAGCGGGAGCGACTGACGTTGCCGCGCTCGTGACCCATGCGCTCTTCGTCGAAGACGCTCAGGAGGAGCTCCATCGGGCCGGCATAACTGAGATCCACAGCACCGACAGCATTCCACATATCACGAATTCTCTGCAGCTTGCTCCCGTGCTTGCACAGGCGCTTCTGACTGCTTGAGTATCCGGCTTCACCGCCTAACACATTATGTCCACTTTTGGCTACTTAGTGGCACAAAATTTGACGTCCTATCTCCTATCTTGTGACGGCGGTCACCAATTATCGGGTTAAATGGAATTATGATTCCCCGTGCAGCAAAGGAGGCAATTTCATGACGTCGGATATCAATGAGTTGAAATCAATAATTCAAAACAAACTCGCTAAGTTGGAGAGAGAGAAGGCGGATCTTCAGGAGAAGCTTCTCGTCGTCGGTCAGGTAGAAGGTTTCGCGAACGAGTTGGACAGCGCCAAATCGGCGTCTGTCGAGGGCTAATTCGCGGGTCTCTTTCGCTTCGCCCGGTTTCGTCCGGGCTGGCGAGAGAAGCCTTCAAATCTGATTTTATTGCGCAGACTGGCAACCCTGTTGACCAGTCTGCTTTCTTTCGTGCGCGCATAAATTGCTTGCGAGCACGAAGACTCCGATTGTCCCGGGCAACGATTCCAAGAACCAAAGCGTCCGGATTCGGGCCAAATAGGATTGCCCCGGGCAACCTAAGCAGCACTTTTCGCTTTTATCGTAAACCAAACGCATCGAATGTTAGATGCGTCACATTTTTTTTCTCGGGCTACACGTAGGATTGATCGCGGGAGAATTGAGGGATGGCTATGCAGTCACATAAATTTCAACAAATAGTTGACATGGCATCGAAGCGCGGCCAGAAGCTGCTGGAAATCGTCTTCGAAGATAGCCACAAAGTCGGCACAAAAACGGTCTTAACACCTGACTTTACAGTTTCTCAGGCAGCCGAGATCATCGGTTGCTCGCCGGATCTGATCACCAATCTCGAGTCTGAAGACAAGCTCGGGTTTACTTTGCGTCGCGTGCAGCGCGGCAGCGTCAACACGCGGGTCCTCAACTATAACGAGATCAACCTGGTTCGGGATGCGCTCGGGCTTCGGCCTTCCAGGCCGGACGGCGCGAAATGCAAGCGCGTCGTCGTGCAGAATCTCAAGGGCGGTGTGGCGAAATCCACGCACGCCATTCATCTCGCGCACTATCTGGCGACCAAGGGCTACAAGGTTCTTATGGTCGACGCCGATCCTCAAGGAACGACGACGGCTTCGTTCGGGATCATCCCGGATCTGCATCTGTCGGATGGAGACGATCTGACCTGCGCTCTGCTGCAGGATCCGAAAATGGTTCGCGACGCCATTCGTAAGACGAACTGGGACGATATCGACCTGATCCCCGCTCGGATCGAGCTCGAATTCGTCGACTGGGAGATGACCATAAACCTGGCGAGTGGCGAGACGTCTCTGGGTCCAATGCCGCTCAGACTGCATCGCGCGCTTCAGGTCGTCGAGGACGAATACGACGTGATCGTGATCGATACGCCGCCGAGTCTGGGTGTGCTTTCGCTCAACACGATCACGGCCGCATCCATCATGGTGATGCCCATTGCTCCGCGAATGTTCGAGATAGGAAGCTCGATCAAATACTTCGAGATCCTCTCGACGGTTCTGAGCCACTACGGTGGATTGATCTCGCCGGAGAAGCTGTCCATTCTGTTGACCAAGGTCGACTCCCGGGAAACGACTCAGCAACATCTGCAGCAGCTCGCCGTTTGCTTCGATGACTTGATCATGCGGGCGACCATGGGCAAATCCGAGGCGTTTCAGAAGACGACTTCACATGCGCTCAGTCTCTACGAGTCACCGGATCTCGGTTCAGCAGAGAAGAGGGCGCGCCGCATGCTGGATGGCA
>JASFSD010000272.1:0-4646 GCA_050114575.1 Gammaproteobacteria bacterium
AAACTGTACAGTTTCCGCTACGCCTTGAACGGCTTCGCGGTCCAGCTCGCTCCGGCGCAGCTTACGCGGCTCGCACGACATCCCGATGTGCTCAACATCTGGCGCGACACGGACCATCGCCTCGCGACGAACAACAGCTCACTGTTTCTCGGGCTCCTGGATCAAACCGGCGGATTGCGCGCCGATCTCGGTCTGTCGGGCGAGGACGTCGTGATCGGCGTAATCGACAGCGGCGTCGACCCGACGCACCCGGCGCTCAGGGATTTCGAGGAAGAGATTCCGCGGGCCTGCCGCGGCACCTGGGCAGAAGCCTCCTGGCTCGGCTTTCTGCTGTGCCGCCCGCTCCTGCGCGATCCGCCGACCACTCCGGTCTACGAACCGGTGCCGGATTTCAATGGCATCTGTCAGGAAGGCGAGCGCTTTCCCGCCTCATCGTGCAACAACAAGCTCGTCGGTGCGCGGTTCTACAACGAGGGTTTCCTGCAGCGTCACGAGCTCGACGAGGGCGAGTTTCTGTCGGCAAAGGATGTGGACGGCCACGGCACGCACATCGCGACGATCGTCGGCGGCAACTCGGTCACGGCCAGTCTGTTCGGCACGCGTATCGGCGAGATCAGCGGCGTTGCGCCGCGCGCCAGAATCGCCGTCTACAAAGCGTGCTGGCTGGAACCTGGGGAAACGCGGGCGACCTGCTCGAACTCCGACCTCGCGCGCGCGATAGACGATGCCGTCGCCGATGGCGTGGACATCATCAATTACTCGATAGGCAGCAGCGAGACAGACCTGACTGCGCCGGACGATATCGCGCTCCTGAATGCGGTCGATGCCGGCGTTCTTAGTGTCGTTGCCGCCGGCAATGACGGGCCGGCAAATTTCACCATCGGCTCACCGGGAAGCGCGCCCTGGGTCCTGACGGTCGGAGCCTCGACTCAGACCGGCACGCGTTACGAGCAGGCTGTCGAGATCACGGCGCCCGAGACGCTCGCGGGCCTCGTGCCGATGCAGGAAGGGGGCTTCACCCCGCAACTCGCCGACACCGGGCCCGTCGAAGGCGACCTCGTGCTTGCCGACGACGGTCAGGACGTCCTCGGCGAAGGTGGGGCCGGCAGCTTCTTCGACGCCTGTGAACCGCTGACCAACAGCAACGATCTTGCCGGTGCGATCGCCCTGATCGAGCGCGGCGGGTGCACGTTTCAGGCGAAGCTGGAGCGCGTCGAGGCCGCCGGAGCCGTCGCAGGCCTCATCTATACGTTGACAGGGGAGCCGATCGTGATGAACGGCGACAGCGGCAGCGTAGGGATTCCGGCCGTCATGATCGGCCCGGCAGACGGCAGCGATCTCGCAGACGCTTACCTCGCAGGCGAGGCGCCGGCCGCGCTGCTCGAGCATGGCCTTCTCGTCGATCTCAGGGAGACCGGAAATCAGATGGCGTCGTTTTCGTCGCGTGGCCCGGCGCTCAGTGAATCGGACTTCGTCAAACCCGATCTGACCGCCCCCGGTGTCAATATCCTAGCCGGGTCGACACCGGATATCGCCAACGGTAGGCGCGGTGAGTACTTCCAGTATCTGTCGGGCACGTCGATGGCCGTGCCGATGGTTTCAGGCATCGCGGCGCTGCTGAAGGAGGCCGAGCCCGAGTGGTCCCCGGCCGCGCTCAAATCGGCCCTGATGACGACGGCTTACGATGACGTCGTCACCGAGGACGGCGAGTTTCTCGCCAATCCTTTCGACATGGGAGCAGGGCACGTATCGGGCAACGAGGCGCTGAGCCCGGGGCTCGTTTACGAGGCGAGGTTCGAAGATTACCGTGCCTTTCTCTGCGGCATCGAGCCTGTCATCGTGCCGCCGGCCGAGTGCGGCAGCCTGCAGGCATTCGGCCTGCCGGCGGCACCCGAGCAGCTCAACCTGCCGTCGGTCGGCGTGACCGAGCTCATACCGGGCGACCAGGTAATCCGGCAGGTCACGAACATCGGCCCCCCCGCAATCTACGATGCGACGATCCTGTCGCCGCCCGGCATGACCGTCGCCGTAGAACCAGCGTCGCTCTCACTCGGCACAGGGGAAAGCGCCGAGTTTCGATTGACGTTCGATATTCAGACCGCACCCTTCGCCTTCTGGCAATTCGGCAGCATCAACTGGACCGACGGAATCCGTAGCGTCGAGTCACCGATCGCCGCGCAGCCCGTGCTGCTGCGTGTGCCCGAAAATCTCACCCTGACGGAACCGAGCGGCAGCGGCAGCCTTCCCGTCGATTTCGGCTACACGGGAGAGTACACGCTCGGGGTCAGCGGGCTGCACGAGCCGGCGCTCCGGGAGGCGGCCTTCGTTGCCGATGACCCGAGCAATGATTTCAGTTTTCGCTTCGACAGCGGAGTCAACGCTCACTTCTTTACCCTCGGCGCCGACGAGCTGTTCCTGCGAGTGTCACTGTTCGATGCGCTGACCGACGGCGCGGACGACCTCGATCTCTATCTCTATCACTGCCCGGCTCTTTCCGACTGCACCGAGGTCGGCCAGAGCGGCAGCTTCACATCGGAGGAGGAAATCGACGTGCTGCTGCCGGAGCCAGGGCTCTACACGGTGCTCGTGCACGGATTCGAGACCGATGAGGAGGCCGGCGGACCTGGTTCCAGTTACGAGCTCCTGGCCTGGTCTTTCGGTAGAGGCGGCGATGCCGGAAACTTTTCGATCACGGCGCCCGACGTCGTCGCCAAGGGCGACCGGCGCGAGCTCGATTACGACTGGGGTCCGCTCGATTCCGATACGGTCTATCTCGGCGGGCTGACGCACGATACGCCGTCCGACGTGTTCTTTCTTACGGTCGTGACCGCTAACGAGCCCTAGCCGGAATCGACAGCCCGAGCGCGGCACTCCGGGTAACGGAAACAGTCGACGAGGTGGTCGTTGACCAGCCCGATCGCCTGCATGTGGGCATAGATGATCGTCGAGCCGACGAACTTGAAGCCGCGCGATTTCAGATCCTTGCTGAGCGCATCGGACTCCGCGCTCGTTGCCGGTACGTCCTTCTGGCGGCGCCATCGATTGACGATGGTGCGGCCGTCGACGAAACCCCAGATATAGGTATCGAAGCTGCCGAACTCGTTCTGCACCTCGAGAAATCGGCGCGCGTTGTTGATCGCCGCCTCGACCTTGAGGCGGTTGCGGATGATTCCGGGATTGCCGAGCAGCCTGGCCACCGAGCGCTGATTGAAACGCGCCACTTTCTGCGGATCGAACCCGGCGAAGGCCTCACGGAATGCCGGACGCTTGTGCAGGATGGTCGCCCAGCTCAAGCCCGCCTGTGCGCCTTCGAGAATCAGAAACTCGAAATGCCGAACGTCGTCGCGAACCGGGACGCCCCATTCCTCGTCGTGGTACTCGAGCATGGCATCGCTGACGCCTTCACTCCAGGGACACCGGGCCCGGGCCAAGCTCAGATCGTCCAGTCCACGGCCGAGACCAGGGAGTTCTCCACGCGCTCGATTTCCGGCGACTCACCGCCACCGAGTATGGCGATGCTTCCGCCGCCTGCCGGCACGATGCGTCCGCTGAGCCCCTCTTCCCGCAGCTCGAGCGGAACCGGGCTTTCGAGCAATCGGCCCGGCATCAGCAGCACCATATAGGGACCGGCTTCGCCTTGTACGACCAGATGCGGAATCCATTCGCCGGCGACCCAGCAGGTCCTGGCGTAGCTGACCGTTCTGAGCGCCGACAGATTGAGCTCGGCCTCGCCCTCGAGGACCTCGGCCAGCACCGTGGCCGCAACCGGGCGGCTCGTCTGGACCCAGGAATCCGGCTCGTGATACCAGTGATCTACGACCTTTCTCGCGAGCGCCTCCGGCGTCAGGTCGGCACCGCTGCCGAGGAATGTCCAGAACGTCACGGCAACGAGCAAGCCGGCGGCAAGCCCGGAGGCCCATGTGACCCAGCCGGACCGGGAGCTCGATGTGAGCGGCGGATCTTCGGCTGCCTGGCCGATGGCTCTGACGTCGAACCGAAGCGCTTCCTGAATCAGCGCTTCGGCCCGCAGCAAGCGCTTGCGATAAGCCTCGCACGCGGGACAGGTTTGCGCATGTCGGTCGAATTCCTCATTCGCCCGCGCCGGATCCTGAGCCAACTGTTCACGCAGTGTTTCGCAGTTCATCGCCCTTTCACTCGATCGAATCAAGCTCCGATTTGATCTGCTTCATGAGCTTCTTTCTTGCCCTGTGCAGCCGGGTCAGCACCGCACCCTGTCGCAGATCCATCATTTGTGCAATCTGTTCCGTGCTGAATCCCATCAGGACCTGCAGCACGAGCGGCTCACGATAGTCGTCGTCGAGCCTGAAAATCGCCGCCCGCATGTCATCGACGTCGGAGTTGCCTTCGGTGGCAACCAGCGCTGCCTCGGTCGGCGTCAGATCGTCGATGTCACGAGTCTCGAACCGTTTGCGCTCATAGACGCGGGCATGCTCGCGGCGGGCAATCGTCAGCAACCATGACTTGACGGCCGACTCGTCCTCGAGCTTGTCCAGCGACTTGAAAGCCCGGAACATCGTCTCCTGAACGACATCATCGGCCAGATCCGGATCCCGGCAAAGCCAGAACACGTATCTGAACAAATCATCCCGCAACGGCGCGACCAGTCGCTCGAAGCTCAGTTCCTT
>JASFSD010000273.1:0-4632 GCA_050114575.1 Gammaproteobacteria bacterium
GCCTACTGCTTCCGCAGCGACCACATTCGGAAACCCGGCTGATCCGGCATCAGTCAGGCACACCGCCGGGCCGTCGCCTGGCAGCTCGGGGCCCGTCGCGACAGCTCAGGATGAGCCCGGCACCGCTCTGTCCCGCGAGCCCGTGACGGCGGACCGCGGTCCTGCCGGACGCGAGGCTCCGGCAGGGCGCGAGACTCCGACCACCGGTCCCGTGACACGCCCGATCCCGAATCCATCGAGCGACCCCGGAGCGCAGCGGCACCGACCCGGGATGGTGGTATCGCCCGCAGCGGCAGCGGCAGCGGCAGCGGCAGCGTCCGGCGGCCGAATCGATCCGGCATCAGGCGCCGCGACCGCAGTCGCCGCCTCGGCCGCTGGCTACTCTTTCCCGGCAACTGCCACCGTCATGACCGGCGGCAGGCTCGCGCCGGGCCGGGCTGCGGATTCCGCCGGGATCGCTGCGGCACGTCTGGATGGCGGCGCGATCCCGATCGATTCACCGGCTCTCGGCGCAGAAGGTCTTGCGGCCACGGCCTCGAGCAGCGATAGCGGTCGGCCGGCCCCGGCGACCTCAGTCGGCAGCGCGTCGGCGGCAGCCGGGTCTTCGGCTACGGCCTTCGGTGCGGGTGGCCAGATCGACACCGATGCCATGTCGAGCATGCTCAATCAGCGCATCGGCCTGCTCGTCAAGAACGGTGTCCAGTCCGCTCGCGTTCAACTCAGTCCCGAGCACCTCGGCCTGGTCGATGTGCGGATTCAGGTCGCGGACGATGGCGCATCGGTCAGCTTCGCGGCCCACAGTGCTCCGGCTCGCGATGCCCTGGAGGCATCGCTGCCTCGGCTGAGGGAGCTGTTTGCCGATCAGGGGCTCAATCTCACTGACGCCAGCGTGACCACGGGGGGCGAGCACGCGGCAGAGCGGGATCCTCGAGAACGTGCGGTGCTCCCGATTCATGACGATGTTCCGGCACTGACTTTGAATGCGGCGGAGACATCGACCCCCGCCGTGCCCAGCGCAGGTTCCGAGAGGCGGGTCGACCTTCTCGTCTGACCGGCATCGCTCTTCGCCAATCGTTTGTCGGGCGTGTGAACCAGTTCTCGCCAGAATATTGACGCGACTTTTTCAGGGACTCATAAGCGTTTGAAATAAAAGCCTTTTTGTTGCTGCCAAGAATTAGGCACGACTCTTGCTAACTCCCTTCCAGGTTTGAACCGGAAGGAACGAAATGGCTGAGCAAGATTCACAGGAAACCCGGGACGGAGCAGAGGCCGGCAAGGGCGGGTCCGGCGGTATCGTGCGCCTTCTCGGTCTCGGGGCCGGTCTGTTCGTGCTCATGAGTCTGGCCCAGATCACGACGGCAATCGTCGCCAAGAATTTCCTGCCCGGCGTGTTTTATGGCAGTCCGCCGGAGAGCGAGGTCGCAATGGAGGCAGAGGGCGATGGCGACGTGACCGAGATGGCCTCGCTCGACCCGCCGATCTACGCCTCGCTGGACCAGCCGCTGATCGTGAGTTATCGCGAAGACTCGACGATGCGGTTCCTGCAGCTGACGGTCGAGGCCATGGCGCGCGACGAGGAGAGCATCGTCGCATTCCAGACCCACAGCCCGGCGATTCGCAACAATCTGCTGACGCTGTTTGCCATGCAGAGCCTCGACGATCTCGTCACCGTTGCCGGCAAGGAGAAGGCCCGCGCAGCAGCACTCGAGGAGGTTCAGTCCATTCTCGAGGCGAACGAGCCCGACGTGCGCATCGAGGACATCTACTTCACCAGCTTTGTCGTTCAGTAAGACCGGGACGGTAGCGAGTTGACCACGGAAGAGAAAATTCTCAGCGAGGCCGAGTCCGACGCTTTGCTCGCCGAGAGCGATCCCGGCGATTCGGTCGATCGCAACGTCGCCGAAGCCGGCGTGCGCGATGTCGATCACAGCCAATGGGAACAGGTTGCGCTCGACCGCATTCCTTCTTTCGAGGCGATCAACGACGACATCGCCGAAGCGGTCGATTCCGTTTGGGCGGACCTCTGCCGCAAGTCCATCGTCACCAGCCCGAAGGGCTTTCAGAAGCGTCTCTGGCGCGACTACCTGCGCGAATTGCAGGCGCCGTTGAACGTCAACCTGATCGAGATTCAGCCGCGAGGCGAGCTCGGTCTGGTCGTGCTCCGACCGGAAACCGTCTACGCGATGGTCGATCTCTTCTTCGGCGGCACGGCGCACGGGGATCGGCAGCCTGGCCTGACGCAGCTGACGCAGATGGAGGCGCGGCTCGGCCAGCGCTTCACAGCCGAGCTCACCGCGCCGATGCAGGAAGCCTGGAGCCATCACACAGCGATCGAGCTCAAGCCGTCGGAAACTGTTTTCGACCCGGACACGACGCCGATCGCAAGCCCATCCGACCAGGTCGTGGTCGTGAGCTTCGGCTTCGAGGTCCGCGATGCCGCGCACGTGATCGAGGTCGTCTGGCCTGCGCGTCTGGTCGACGTTCTGAAGGCCGAAAGGTTCAAGAGCAGCGTGGTGGGCAAAGGGCAGTCGAACTGGAGCGAGAAGATGTCCGAGGACCTGCAGGCTGCCGACGTCGAGCTGCGCGCTGTCCTCGGCGAGGTGCGGGTCAAGCTCGGCGACATCGTCGACGCGGAGCCCGGCGACATTCTGACTTGTGAGTCACTGACCGAAGTGAAGATCTACGCGGGCGATCGGCCCATTCTGGAAGGCTCGCTCGGCGCCCATCGAGGGCACAACGCGGTCAAGGTCAAGAGTCCAGTACTGCAGAAGTATTTTGGAGAGCCAAATGGATAACGAAACTCCGACGCCAAACTCGCCCGCCGACGGCACATCGACGGCCGCTCGAACGGTTACCGAGAAGGGCGGCGCCACTGCTCGTGCCGAGCTCGAGAATCTGGAGGCGACCGGGTCGCCGCCGGCGACGGTTGCCGATGGCGCCAGGAGAGCGGCAGCGGATGGAAGCCGGCCTAGCCTGGATATCGTTCTCGACGTGCCGGTCACGGTGTCACTGGAGGTCGGCCGCACGACGATGAGCGTGGGCGAGCTTCTCAAGCTCGGACAGGGCGCGGTCGTCGAGCTCGATCGCGCCGTAGGCGAACCGCTCGACGTCATGGTCAACGGTATTCTCGTCGCCCGAGGCGAGATCGTCCTGGTCAACGAAACCTTCGGTATTCGGTTGACGTCGATCATCGAGCGCGCCGAAACGATGTCGGCGGTGCAGGCGAGCGATCAGTGAGCATCGGGTCGCTGCAGAGACTTTGCGCTCGATCGCGGCTGGCCCGGGTATCGGTCGCGCTCGGCGCAGGAATGTTCGTTTCCGTTTGCGGGGCGCAGGCAACCGCACCGGCGCAAGCCGCATTCGGTGGCTCGTCGAATATCGCGACATCCGGCTTGAGAATGGTGCTGAGCCTGCTTCTGGTTCTCGGGATTCTCGCCGCCTGCGCCTGGGGCATGCGGCGCTGGCGCGATCGCCGTCAGCACGGCACGGGATCGATCGAGGTCGTGAGCGGTGTAACCCTCGGTTCCAAAGAACGCGTGGTATTGCTGCGGATTGCCAACGAGCAGGTGCTCGTGGGCTTGAGCCCGGCAGGCATGCGGAGCCTGCACGTCATCAAGGATTCGGATTCGATCACACCGTTTCGAGCACAGCTGGAGGCGGTCGAATGATCCGTCGGGTCCTGTTGATCCTGCTCCTGGTCGCGCCCGGCGTGTTGCTGGCGCAGGAACCGCAGCCGCTGGAACCACCGGCGGAGGTGTCGCCGGCAGAGGGATCGCTGCTGCAGGAACCCCTGCCGTCGATCGAGATTACCGACGGAATTGCACCTCAGGAAGGGCAGACGTGGTCGCTGAGTATCCAGGTTCTGCTCGCCATGACGGTGCTGACACTGCTGCCGTCACTGCTCCTCGCGGCCACATCGTTTACTCGTATCGTCATCGTCCTGGCCGTGCTGCGGCAGGCTCTCGGCATGCCGCAGACGCCGCCCAATCAGGTGCTCATGGGTCTGGCTCTGTTCCTGAGCTTTTTCGTAATGAGTCCCGTGCTGACACAGGCGTACGAGAGCGGATTTCGACCTTACTCCGATGGAGAGATCGAGCTCAGTCAGGCGGTCGAGCGGGCCAGCCAGCCCATCAGGGGTTTCATGGTCGCGCAAACGCGCGAGCCCGACCTCGCGCTGTTCGCCAATCTGTCGGGCGACGACCTGTATGCGTCGATCGACGACGTCTCGTTCTCCGTGCTGTTGCCCGCCTTCCTCACGAGCGAGCTGAAGACGGCGTTCCAGATTGGATTTCTGACCTTCATTCCGTTTCTGATCATCGACCTCGTGGTCGCGAGCGTCCTCATGTCGATGGGCATGATGATGTTGTCGCCCATGCTCATATCACTGCCGTTCAAGATCATGCTCTTCGTGCTGGTCGACGGCTGGAGTCTGCTCGTCGGCACGCTCGCCGCGAGCTTCGCTGCATGACGGCCACGACCAGGAGAGTGAGCTCATGACCCCTGAATCCGTACTGACAGTCGCGCAGCAGGCGTTGACCGTCGCGTCCATGCTGGCCGCCCCGCTGCTGCTGGGCGCGCTCGCGACCGGCCTTCTGATCGGCGTGCTCCAGGCGGCGACTCAGATCAACGAGA
>JASFSD010000274.1:0-4585 GCA_050114575.1 Gammaproteobacteria bacterium
AAGACCAAGGTGACTCTGCGTTTTCGTGGCCGGGAGATGGCGCACAAGGAATTGGGCTTGGAGCTGTTGAAGCGTGTCCAGGGAGACCTCAACGAACTCGGAACAGTTGAGCAGGAACCGCAGCTCGAAGGGCGGCAGATGGTCATGGTCATCGCCCCGCGTAAACGGTAGCCTGCCGTCTTAGGAGAAATCGATGCCGAAATTGAAGACAAACCGCGGAGCGGCGAAGCGCTTCCGCCCTAAAGCTAATGGCGGATTCAAGCGCCGCCAATCTCATTTGCGGCACATTCTGACCAAGAAGAGCGCAAAGCGTAAGCGGCAGCTCGGCACGACTCAGCAGATTGCCGAGTCGGACGTCAAGGCCGTGCGCAAGATGCTCCCGAACGTCTGAGGAGAGACCGATGGCACGAGTTAAGCGTGGCGTGACAGCCAAGGCCAAGCATCGCAAGGTGCTGGGCAAAGCCAAGGGCTACTATGGGGCGCGCCGAAAGGTCTTTCGTGTTGCCAAGCAGGCAGTCATAAAGGCTGGTCAGTATGCGTATCGCGACCGACGTCAGCGTAAGCGCCAGTTCCGAGCGCTCTGGATTGCGCGGATCAATGCTGCCGCCAGGGCACACGATCTCTCCTACAGCCGTCTCATTCACGGCCTCAAGCTCGCCGAGATCGAGGTCGACCGCAAGGTCCTTGCCGATATCGCCGTCCACGATCCGGAAGCCTTCGGGGCGATAGCCGCAGCAGCAAAAACCGCGCTACCAGCAGCCTGAGCCTTCGGTCGCGGGGGCAAAGGCGGTGGGCACACTGGCTCAACTGCGGGACGAGGCTGTTGCGGCGGCGCAAGCCGCCGGCGATCTCCCCGCTCTCGACGCCGTTCGAGTCAAGTATCTCGGCAAGAAGGGGCTGTTGACGCTCCGGCTGCGGGACCTCGGCAGCCTGCCGGTAGAAGACCGTCCGGCAGCGGGAAAGGAAATCAACCTCGCCAAGCAGTCCCTGAGTGAGCTGCTCGACGAGCGCAAGCAGGTGCTCGAAGCCGAGAAGCTCAGCGCTGAGCTCGCAGCCGACTCGATCGACGTCACCTTACCGGGGCGCGGCCAGCACCGCGGTGGGCTGCATCCGGTATCGCAGACGCTCAGGCGCATGACGCGAATCTTCGAGCAGGCGGGATTCGCCGTCCATACCGGTCCCGAGGTCGAGGACGACTTCCACAACTTTACCGCCCTCAATATTCCCGAGGATCATCCAGCCCGGGCTCTGCACGACACCTTTTATCTCGACTCGGGGCTGGTCCTGAGGACGCATACGTCGCCCGTTCAGATCAGGGCGCTCCAGTCGGGGGGCGCGCCGATTCGACTGATCGCGCCCGGCCGCGTGTACCGCTGCGATTCCGATCTGACGCATACCCCGATGTTCACCCAGCTCGAAGGTCTCGCGGTTGGTCGTGGTGTGTCGTTCGCCAACCTGAAGTCGGTGTTGTTCGAGTTCGTCTCGAGTTTCTTCGAGCGCGAGGTCGAGCTGCGCTTCCGGCCGTCCTACTTCCCATTCACCGAGCCTTCGGCTGAAGTCGACATCCGCGCGGAATCCGGCCGCTGGCTCGAAATCCTCGGTTGCGGCATGGTTCATCCGAATGTGCTGCGCAACGTCGGCATCGATCCGGCGGAGTATTCCGGCTATGCGTTCGGCATGGGCGTGGAGCGACTGGCCATGCTGCGCTACGGCGTGGGAGACCTGCGCGCATTTTTCGAGAATGATCTGCGCTTCCTCGAGCAATTCGCCTAGGTCCGAGTCATGAAGATAAATATCGACTGGCTCAGGGACTTCGTCCCGATCGACACGGCGGCGGAGAAGCTTGCCGAAGAGCTGACCATGGCGGGTCTGGAGGTGGACAGCGTCGATCCGGTGGCGCCTGCTGCTGCCGGAATCGTGGTTGCCGAGATTCTGGAGAAGCGTGCGCATCCGAACGCTGATCGTCTCGCGATCTGCCGTATTTCCGACGGTGCGTCGGAACACGAAATCGTCTGCGGCGCTCCCAACGCGGTCGCCGGGATCAAGGTCCCGTTCGCGCCGGTTGGAACCGTGCTGCCCGGTGGCATGAAGATCAAGGCGGCCAAGATCAGAGGCGTCGAGTCTCGCGGCATGCTCTGCTCGGCGAGGGAGCTCGAGCTCAGCGATGACTCGGCTGGGCTTTTGATCCTCGACGACGATGCGGCGCCCGGGACATCGCTGGTGGGGCATCTGCGCCTCGACGATCATGTGCTCGACATCGATCTCACGCCGAATCGCGGTGATTGCTTCAGCGTCCTCGGCATTGCCCGCGAGATTGCGGCCTGGCACGGCAGCGACCCTCTCGAGGAGGCCCAGGTCTGCGTCGAGGGTGCATCCGATCGAACCCACGACGTAGAGCTCGTCGACACGGAAGCATGCCCACGCTTTGCCGGGCGGGTCGTCCATGGAATCCGGACCGGTGCCCGCTCGCCGGACTGGATGCAGGAACGGCTGCGGCGTGCCGGTTTGCGTCCGATTCACCCGGTAGTCGATGTCACGAACTACGTCATGCTGGAGCTCGGGCAACCCCTGCATGCCTATCGGTTGGACAAGCTGAAAGGCTCGATCCAGGTTCGTTTCGCCACTGCCGAGGAAGAGCTGACGCTGCTGGATGGAACATCGCTCGAGCTCGACGAGGACGCACTGGTCATCGCTGACGACTCCGGCGCCATCGGGCTCGCGGGAATCATGGGCGGTCTGTCGACGGCTGTCGACGCCGAGACCGAAGCCATCTTTCTGGAATCGGCCTATTTTGCGCCGGGGGCCATCCAGGGGCGCGCCCGCCGTTACGGCATGCACACCGACGCATCGGTCCGGTTCGAGCGCGGCGTCGATCCAACGGGGCAGGAACGCGCGGTGGAGCGTGCGAGCGCCCTCTTGCTCGAGATAGCCGGTGGTTCGGCCGGGCCCGTTGTCGTAGCGGAGGACGAGACAGAATTGCCGCAGAGAGAGCCGGTTCAATTACGTTCCGGCCGAATCTCATCGCTGCTCGGCACCGACATCGAAGACGAGGAGCTCGAGCGTCTCCTGCGCAGGCTCGGGATGCAGATCGAGGGAACCGAAGGTGGCTGGCTGGTGACGCCGCCGAGCTACCGGTTCGATATCGCGATCGAAGAGGACCTGATCGAGGAGGTCGGGCGCATGGTGGGTTATGACCAGATTGCGGTCACACCCGAACGTGCCAGTGTCCATCTCGGCCTGGCCAGCGAGACGCAGGTGCCCGCTGATTCCCTGGCGGACTTCCTGGTGGCTCGCGGTTACGCCGAGGTCGTGAGTTTCGGCTTTACGGAGGTTTCCGAGCTGGCAGCCATTGCGGGCAATGACCGCGCCGTCCGTCTGGCCAACCCCATTTCCCAGGACCTGAATGTCATGCGTTCCACGCTGTGGCCGGGGCTCATGCGCTCGGCGCGGCTCAATCTGAGTCACCAGCTGCAACGCTGCCGGATCTTCGAGATCGGCACCGTGTTCGAGCCTGATGGGCAGGCCGTCCGGGAAAGGACATGCATCGCCGGGCTGGTAACCGGAAACAGCGAACCCGTGCACTGGGAAGGCAGTGATTCACGCGCAGACTTCTTCGACATCAAGGGTGATGTCGAAGGCCTGTTGTCATATTGGCGGGCTAACGCGCAGCTTTCGTTCGAGACCGAAGCTCATCCCGCGTTGAATCCGACTCGCTCCTCGGCGATCGTCCGCGGCAGCGAAAAAATCGGTTGGATAGGTGAGCTGCATCCGGCGCTACAGGCTGATCATGATTTCAAGGACTCGGTTGTTCTTTTCGAGCT
This sequence comes from Gammaproteobacteria bacterium, assembly GCA_050114575.1. Taxonomy (GTDB): domain Bacteria; phylum Pseudomonadota; class Gammaproteobacteria; order Steroidobacterales; family Rariloculaceae; genus DATCZB01. The sequence continues at coordinate 3,822 of JASFSD010000274.1, forward strand.
GGACCTGACCCTGCTCGGCGAGTCACAGCTGCCGAAGTTCGTGCCGTATTCCAGGTACCCTTCTTCACGCCGCGATCTGGCAGTAGTCGTGGACGACGCAGTGACCGCAGAGCAGTTAACTAAACACGTTATTGATGTGCTCGGGGCATCTCTGCACCGCTATGAGATTTTTGACGTTTATCGAGGCAAAGGCGTCGATCCGGGAAGAAAAAGCATTGGTATAGGCTTGATTTTGCAGGACGCATCCCGCACCCTTAACGATGCGGACACAGACGATATGATCAAACAGGTCATGCGTCGCCTCGAGACAGAACTTGGGGCCACAATAAGAACTTAAGAACAAGATAACGGTTCATGGCACTAACTAAGGCGGACATGGCTGAGTCGTTGTTTAACGAGCTTGGCCTGAATAAGCGTGAAGCTAGAGAACTCGTCGACTCCTTCTATGAGGAACTCCGAGCCGCGCTTGCATCCGGTGAACAAATAAAGCTGTCCGGTTTCGGGAATTTTGATCTTCGTGACAAGAATCAAAGGCCCGGACGAAACCCGAAAACCGGCGAGGAAATTCCGATCACGGCGCGCAGAGTAGTGACTTTTCGCCCGGGTCAGAAGCTCAAGGCAAGAGTAGAGGCCTATGCTGGAACCCGGAAATAACGACCTACTTCCTCCCATTCCGGGTAAGCGGTACTTTACAATCGGTGAAGTGAGCGAGCTGTGCGCGGTCAAGCCACACGTGTTGAGGTATTGGGAACAGGAGTTCCCTC
>JASFSD010000275.1:0-4578 GCA_050114575.1 Gammaproteobacteria bacterium
GAGCTCACTCCGGCGCGAATCGCGCGCGTGCTGGCTGCGCGAATGCGGCGCTTCTACTCCAGCGATGACGTCGAGCAGCGCGTCAGGTTTCTGGAAACGCAGGAAAAGTACCTCGAAGCGAGAATCACCGATGCCGAGCGGCGTCCGCACTTCTGCTCGGGCTGCCCGCACAACACCTCGACCCGTGTCCCGGAAGGCAGCCGCGCGATTGCCGGCATCGGCTGCCATTTCATGGCGCAATGGATGGATCGCGACACGGCGACCTACACTCAGATGGGAGGCGAGGGCGCGACCTGGATCGGGCAGGCGCCTTTCGTCGAGACCGATCACGTGTTTCAGAACATCGGTGACGGCACCTACGCCCACTCCGGGATTCTCGCGATCCGGGCTGCAGTGGCGGCGGGCGTCAACATCACTTACAAGATTCTCTACAACGATGCCGTCGCCATGACGGGCGGGCAGATCGTCGAGGGCAATCTCACGGTCGCGCGCGTGGCCGAGCAGCTGGCGGCCGAGGGTGTCGGCCCGATCGTCATCGTCAGCGACCATCCGGAGAATCACCACGACGCGAGCAAGTTGCCGGCGGGCGTCACGGTCCACCATCGGCATCATCTGGACAGCGTGCAGCGCGACCTGCGCGCCGCGAAAGGCGTTTCCGCCCTGATCTACGATCAGACCTGTGCCGCGGAGCTGCACCGCAAGCGCAAGCGCGGGCTGATTCCGTATCCGAACCGGCGCGTCGTCATCAACGAGCTCGTCTGCGAGGGTTGCGGCGACTGCAACGTGCAATCGAACTGCCTTTCCGTGCTCGCGCTCGAGACCGATCTCGGTCGGAAGCGGCGCATCAATCAGGGCTCCTGCAATCAGGACTTCAGCTGCCTGGAGGGTTTCTGCCCGAGTTTCGTTTCACTGATCGGCGCAAGCCGGTCGCCCACGACGCCGCTGGCAACCGAGCAGCTGCCGGCTTTGCCCGAGCCCGAGCCCTGCGAGTCGGGGGCGGCGTACAACATTCTGATCGCCGGCGTCGGCGGCACGGGTGTCGTCACGGCCAGCGGATTGATCGGTCTCGCTGCGTATCTCGAGGGCCGTTTCGTTCTGCAGCTGGATCAGACGGGCCTAGCTCAGAAGTTCGGTGCCGTGCTGTCGCATGTGCGTATCGCGTCCGAGCGCGACCGCGTCCATGGCATGCGCATCCCGCATGGACAGGTGGACCTCCTGCTCGGCGCCGACCTCATGGTTGCGACCGACAAGGAGCCGCTGGCGATGCTGTCGGCGGAACGATCGGCCGTGGTCGTGAACGCGCACCAGGAGATGCCGCCGCGGTTCATCTGGGAGCCTGATATGGACTATCCCGTCGAGCGCATGCTCGACGAGCTGCGGCGGAACAGCCGCCCGGAGGGGCTTGCGGCGCTCGATGCGACGCGGCTCGCATCGGCGCTTTTGGGTGACAGCATCGCAGCCAATGTGTTCATGCTGGGCTTTGCCTTCCAGAAGGGGCTGATCCCGCTCTCCAGCGATTCGCTCTATCGCGCACTCGAGCTGTTCGGTCGCAACGTCGAAATGAACAAACGGACGTTCGACTGGGGTCGGTACACGGCTGCGGAGCCCGAACGCGTGTTCGCCAAAGTCGATCGCGCCGATGGCAAGACCGTGCCCGAGTCGGCCGAAGAGCTGATCGAGCACCGCGCCGCGTTTCTCGTCGACTACCAGGACGAGAGCTATGCGGCGGGCTACCGAGAGAGGATCGAGCGCATCGCCGCGAAGGAGGCCGAGGTCAGCGGGGCAAGAGGTGCGCTGACGGTCGCGGCTGCCAGGGCCTACTTCAAATTGCTGGCTTATAAAGACGAGTACGAGGTGGCGCGGCTGCATACGCGCGGCGACTTCCTCGACGACCTGAAGCGGAACTTCGGCGCGGGGTCGAAGCTGAAGTTTCATTTTTCTCCGCCATTGTTCGCATCCATCGACCCGGAGACCGGCCGTCCGAAGAAATACGAGTTCGGCGGCTGGGTCCTGCCGGTGCTGAAGTTGCTGGCGCGCCTGAGGTGGTTACGGGGCAAATGGCTCGATCCCTTCGCGAGGAGCAGGGATCGGCGCCTGGAGCGAGAGTTGATCCGTGACTACGAGCGGTTGATGGATGACGTCGTGGTCGGGCTCGACGCAGACAAGCTGGATCTGGCCGTCGAAATTCTCGGGCTTGCGGAGTCGATCAAGGGCTACGGGCCGATCAAAGAGCGCTCGGTGGCCGAGTACAAGCAGAGATTGAGCAAGTTGCTTCTGAGCTGGGAGGCGTCGACGCCGAGCCAGCCGAAGAGCAGGGAGCCTGCGCGCGCGACGGCTGCCTGATCCCGTCTCAGCCCGGTTTTCGCCCGCGTTCTTCGGCGGCTGTCGCGCAGTCGATACACCGCTCCGCGAACGGGTAAGCTTTGAGTCTGGCGATTGGGATGGACTTGCCGCAGTCGATGCAGTCGCCGTATTTGTTGTTCTTGATCTGGTCGAGCGCCTTCGCAATCAGCGTGAGCTCGAGCCTCGCCTCGTTTCCGAGCGCGTCGACGACTTCCGCGTTCTCCAGCTCCTGCGCCTGCTCCTGAGAGTCGGCGCTGCGGCCACCCGTGAGGTTCTGCTTGATGTTGTCGAGCCTGAGGCTCAGCTCCCTATGCTTGGCGAGCAATTGTTCTTGGATGTCTTTGTACTCGTCCATCGAAGTCTCCCATTATGGGTCCGCCTGAACGGCGATATCGAAACGTTGGCAATAGTCGGCGTATCGAGCCATCTCGACGTCTCGTGACAGGCCGTATTCGGCCAGCGAATAGCGGTGCACGCCATGCTTGTTCTTCGGGTTGGCGTTGAGAAAGGCCGTCATTGCGTTCCTGGCCACATCCGTCAGCGGCCAGCCCAGAAACTCGTAAATGCGCTCGATCGACTCGATCGGGCGCTGCTCGATGTCGTCGTAGGCGATGTCGAGAAAACCCGCAGGGTCCGCGCGATCACGAACGGCGAGGAAGTGGTTCAACGCCGAGCCCCAGCGCTGGCTCCAGTCGGCGGCAATCTGTTCAGGGTCCGCATGGTCGCTGAAAGCCTGCCTCAGCACCGTCGCATGGCTCGCCATCGATGCCATGACGCGCAGTGGGTCGCGATGGGTCTGGATGATCTTGGCGTCGGGGTATTCGGCCAGGAGCGCATCGAGAGCAAACAGATGGCCGGGCGCCTTCAGCACCCACCGCGCGCCCCGTCGCCGTGCCTGCAGATGCTGCAGGAGCCGCCGGTGAAACGCGTAGGCGAGCGCCTGAGAGTCCTGCTCGAACCAGTTCTCGTACGACGTCACGTCATGCGTCGTATGAAACTGGATGCTCATGAACACCTGCGCGGTGATGGCGATGCATTCCTGCGGCAGATCGGCAGCGATCGGGTGGATTTTCTTGAACTGGGGCGCGAGGCGGTTGGCCCATCCGAGCCTGGTCTCCGTCAGTTTTCTCGCCCGCTCGATTCCTTCCTCGGTGTTGGGGAATCGTGACGGGTACATGACTTCCCAGGTTCTGGGTACGCGGTTTGCCGGATCCTCGCTCATGAGGCCATGCAACAGTGTCGTGCCCGTGCGCGGCAGCCCGATGATGAATGTCGGTGCCGTGATCGGCTCGTCCGCGATTGCGGGTGCCTCGCTGCGCTCGCGCTCCAGGTACAGGAGATTCTCGAGCAGGCTGACGACGAGCTCGCGAACCGTGATCCGGCCGAGCGCCGTGAGCCGGGATTCCGTCTCGTAGGATTCGAGCAGTCGGTTCAGCGGCTCGTCGAAGTCCCAGTCACCGAAGTCGTGGAGGCCAGTCCGGCGCCGGGCGGCTGCGAACAGCGAGTCCCTGCCGAGCGACGGTCCGCGAAGGCCTGCGCGCTGCAGGACGCGGCCGCTGACATTCAGCGCGCCGACCGCTCCGCCGAGCAAACGTTCAGAAAAGCCCATGAGTCCCTGTTGGTTTTGTTTCTGTCCCCGAGCGCGATATTCTCGCCCACCCGCGACAATCCGGCAAACAGAACCTGAAATGAATTCCGCAGAAATCAAAGCCCTCGTCACCGATGTTCCTGATTTCCCGAAACCGGGAATCGTTTTCAAGGACATCACGCCATTGCTTTCGAACGCTTCGGCGTTTCAGGCGATCACGGACTATCTGGCCGAAATGGCGAACGCGCATCTGGCCGATGGCATCCTCGCCATCGAGTCGCGGGGCTTCATTTTTGGCGCGGCCCTGGCTGATCGAATCGGGATGCCCATGTATCTGGTGCGCAAGCGCGGCAAGCTGCCGCGCGAGACCGTCAGCATGGAATACGCGCTCGAGTACGGGACCGATCATGTCGAGGTGCATTCTGATGCAATCGCAGCCTCCGGCCGTTACCTCATCGTCGATGACGTCATCGCAACCGGCGGGACAGCGAGAGCCGTCGCCGACCTGGTTGCGCAGCAGGGCGGCACTGTGGCCGCGTGCCTGTTCGTGCTCGAGCTGTCATTCCTCGACGGCCGCAGTCTGCTCGAAGGGCAGACCATCGAGTCGCTGCTGACGTTCTGAAGAATAAGAAGGGGTCAATAAAGAG
>JASFSD010000276.1:0-4576 GCA_050114575.1 Gammaproteobacteria bacterium
AGGCGTATCGAGAATAATCGACAAGATTACCGTAATTGGATTCAAAGCCGAACGGGCGCCAGGGGGAAGCCCGGAGCAGGCATCTTGCAGTCGCGCGTAGAATCGCTTGGGATCGAAAGGCCATCAGGCCACCCTCGCGGCGCTGATCAGGTCCGTAACCCCCTGATTTGATTGCCGTATGACTCCGGGGTCAGATAAGCGTGCTCGAGTATGCCCGGCATCACTCTCATCAGGCTTCGTGGATTCCACCGAAAGCCACGCCGGACAGGTCCGCCATGTCGCGCTTCCATGTGGTCAGGTCCGATTTCCGGAATCCCGAGAGACTGTCGTGACCGCAGGCGCGGGCCATGACCTGCATCAGTTTGACGGAGGCATCGAAGAACGTGGCCAGCCGCTTAGCGCCCGCATCGACGTCCAGGCGCCGGCGCAGCTCGGGCTTTTGCGTCGCAACACCGCTGGGGCAGTTGTTGGTGTGGCAGATCCTTGCAGCGATGCAGCCGACCGCCTGAATAGCAGCGTTCGCAAGCGCTATGCCATCGGCACCCAGCGCCATCGCCTTGATGTAGTCCTCCGGCATGCGCAGGCCGCCCGTGATGATCAGTGTCACGTCACGGCCTGCGGTCCTGTCGAGATGCGCTCGAGCGCGTGCGAGCGCTGGTATCGTCGGCACACTGATATGGTCGCGAAACAGCATCGGCGCCGCGCCCGTCGCGCCGCCGCGTCCGTCCAGGATGATGTAGTCGGCGCCAGCCGCGAGTGCAAAGTCGATGTCCTGCTCGATATGGTTAGCCGAGAGCTTGAAGCCGACGGGGATGCCACCTGATCTCTCGCGGACCTCGTCGGCAAATCGGCGAAACTCCTTGACCGTCGATGGGGTGTCGAATGTCGGTGGCGAAACCGCATCTTCGCCTTCCTCGAGGCCGCGCGTTTCAGCGATCTTGCCAACGACCTTCGAGCCTGGCAGGTGGCCGCCGGTGCCCGTCTTTGCGCCCTGACCGCCTTTGAAGTGAAACGCCTGTACGTCGTCGAGGAGCTCCGGCGTCCAGCCGAATTTGGCCGATGCCAGTTCGTAGAGATAGCGGCTGTTGGCTTCCCTTTCGTCTTTGAGTGATCCGCCCTCTCCGGAACAGATGCCCGTCCCGGCCGTTTCCGCGCCGCGGGCAAGCGCCATCTTTGCTTCCTCGGAGAGCGCACCGAAACTCATATCGGAAACGAACAGCGGGATTTTCAGTTTCAGGGGTCTTCTTGCTCTCGGCCCGATAATCATCTCGGTGGTGACGTCTGCATCGTTTGCGAGCGGCTTCGTGGCGAGCTGTGCGGGCAGTATCTGAATGTCGTCCCATTGCGGCAGATCTTTGCGCGGAACGCCCATTGCGACCATCTCGCCGTGATCGCCCTTGAGTCCGCCCCGAGCCAGCTCGTGGATGCGCGCGACAGTCGGTTCCTCGGGCGTCGGCGTCGCCTTCGGCGCCTCGTCGCTCCGGAGTGGTTCCGGCACTGAATCACCGGGTTCGAAGTCTGCGAGACCCTTGTGCGTGCCGTCGCAAAAGGGTGCGTTGCCCGTGCCTTTACAGCGGCAAAGATAGACAGTTTCGGACTTGCTGGCCGTGAATTCGAGTGGCTTCAGGCTGGTATCCCGATGAGAACCGTCGCAAAAAGGTTGATTACTGGAACGGCCGCAACGGCACCAGTGATACGTCTTGCCTTTTTCTACCTCCACGCTCGCAGGTGACTTCGCTGCGATGATCGGTGAGTCGTTCGCCATGTGATTTCGCCTTAGCTGCTGAAAGAAGCGTTGGAGCCAGATATCGTTCGAGTTTCCGATTGGCTGGGTCGGAAAAGTTATCCCAATAAATCGTTTCGCCGGCGCCCCGCGATCGGATTCGCAGTATCTCACGAGCGCCAGCAACAAAAGTGCAGGCAGCGCAGCCATTTCTCGACCTCTGCACCGCGCCCCTCAAAGTCAATTACAATCCGGGCTGCCCAGACTTCAGCCGCCGCGAGTTCGCCCTGTCCCGGCGTCGACGGGGCCGCACGCTATACTCGTGATCATGAACGAGCGTCGAAGCACGGCACGAAACGGCCTGTCGTCATATGAATGCCCGCCTCTGGGCTCGCGATGCGCGGATCGGCAAGTCAAGCGCGGAGGAGCTCATGAGTCACTACACGGATGAACAATCCGCCCGCGAAAAGCGCGAGCTGGCGGAAAAGCTCGAGAAGGTAGAACGCGAGGCACGCCGCAGGGCAATCCGCGATCGCGAGCGATTCCGGGGGCTGCAGATCGCGCCAACGGCATCTATCGAAGACGACGCGCCCAGGCGCGAGCCTGGCGACGACAACTGGACTCGATTCGGCTTCGATCTGCATCCCCACGTTACTCTGGTTTCGAGTGCCGTGTTGATCGTCTTCATTCTGCTGACACTGATGTTTCAACAGCAGGCAACTGAGTATTTTGGAGACGCGCTGGGATGGATTACGGGGACCATGGGCTGGTTTCTGGTTCTCGCCGCCAACGTTTTCGTTCTCGCGGCCTTGTACTTCGCGTTCAGCCGCTTCGGCAGGATACGCATCGGTGGTGCCAATGCTAAACCGGAGTTTTCGACCCTGGGATGGTATGCGATGCTGCTCAGCGCAGGCATGGGGATCGGTCTCATGTTCTGGAGTGTGGGCGAGCCCATCACGCATTTCGGAACACCGTCGCCGATGTTCGCAGGCGTAGAGCCCCAGAGCGCGGAAGCCGCCCAGGCCGCAATGGGCGTGACGTTCTTTCATTGGGGCGTCCATCCGTGGGCCATTTATGCAATCGTCGGGTTGGGTCTCGCGTTCTTCGCCTATAATCGTGGCCTACCGCTGACGATACGTTCGGTCTTCTATCCATTGCTCGGAAACAGGATCTATGGATTCTGGGGCAACCTGATCGACGTTCTGTCGGTACTGGCGACGCTCGTGGGTCTTGCAACGTCGCTGGGCCTCGGCGCGCAGCAGATCAACGCCGGTCTCGAGCAGCTGTTCGGAATCAGCATCAGCACGACAGTCCAGGTGATTCTGATTGCGGTGATTACGTCGTTCGCCACTCTATCCGTGTTTTCCGGGCTCGATAAAGGGGTCAAACGGCTCAGCCAGGCCAACATGATCATGGCCGGTCTGTTCCTCGTGTTCCTGCTGGCGGTGGGGCCCACCGTTTATCTGCTGAACGGATTGACGCAGAACCTCGGCTATTACGCGACCGTTTTCCCGCAGATGAGCCTGTGGACCGAAACCTTTCGATCCAGCAACTGGCAGGGCGGCTGGACGATATTCTACTGGGCATGGTGGATCTCCTGGTCGCCGTTTGTGGGGATGTTCATCGCGCGCATCTCCAAAGGACGCACGGTCAAGGAGTTCCTTGTCGGAGTCATCGTGATTCCGTCGCTGCTGTCCTTCTTGTGGATGTCGGTCCTCGGCGGCACCGCGTTGTATCAACAGACCAACGGTATCGCGAACCTCGTGGCCGCTGTCGGCGCGGATGTCGCGACCGGCATGTTTGCCATGCTCAGCAGCATTCCTTTCGCGACCGTCCTCTCGATAGTGGCCATCGTGCTGATCACGATCTTCTTCGTCAGTTCCTCGGATTCAGGATCGCTGGTCGTCGATCACCTGACTTCGGGCGGCAAGCTGAATTCTCCGACCACGCAGCGAATCTTCTGGGCGATCATGGAGGGCCTGGTGGCCGCCGTGCTGCTCGTCGGAGGCGGACTCGAAACGCTCCAGACCGCGTCCGTTGCCACGGGGTTGCCGTTCGCCGTCGTTCTGCTCATCGGGGTCTATACGCTCTATGTAGGGCTTCACCAGGAACTCTACGTCGAGAATGCAGTCGAGCGGGCCGTCTACGATGCCGAAGAGGAGCATCGTCTGCATCAGGTGGTGACCTCGGTCGTGAGCGATCAGAATGCGGCGGCCGAATCCGGCGAGCGCAGGTGACGCTGGCGGAGGTGACGCGCGCGCATGCCTTCGAAGCAACTGAATATCGCCATCGAATTTACGAGTTGAAACACACGTTTCTGTAAGCGCTGCGTGCAAAGCTGATTTTAGCTATGGCCTTTTCCATCGACGAACCTTCTCGAGACCAAATCAACGCACTGATTGCGCTTTTCAATCAGGGAAGGTTTCGGGAAGCATTGACGCATGGCGAAGCACTGGCGCGGCAGTTCCCTCGCGAGCCATCTCTGCTGAACTTGCTCGGGGCAATGAACGCGAGACTGGGTCGCCCGGAGCAAGCCATAGTCAGTTTCTCCAAAGCCGTGCAGATCAAGCCGGACTTCGCGGAAGCACATAACAACCTGGGGAATGCCCAGAATGATCTTGGGAGGCGTGAAGAGGCCGTGAAGAGCTTCACGAATGCCCTCCAGATCAGGCCTGAATATGCCGAAGCGCATTACAACCGGGGCTACACATTGAGTGCTCTCGGAAAGCTCGAAGAGGCCCTGGAGAGTTTCACCAAGGCCGTGCAGATCAGGCCAGACCTGGCTGAAGCGCATAACAATCTAGGCAATGTGCAAATGCAGCTCGGAAAGGCGGAAGCGGCAATTGGCAGTTA